>NZ_JBBGZC010000001.1:0-117055 GCF_037479395.1 Comamonas sp. MYb21
ACCAGCCAGCGCGAGGAAGCGGCGCAAAGCATCGAGATACGGCATTACCTGTGCGACCACCTGGGAACGCCCCATGCTTTGATCCGGGAAGACACCCGGGTGGAGTGGGCGGTGCAATTGGATGCCTGGGGCAATGTGCGGGTGGAGCATAACCCCAGCGGGCTGTACCAGCCGATCAGGCTGCCGGGGCAGCATGCGGATGAGGATACGGGGCATTATTACAACCGGTATCGGTATTATGAGCCAAAAATTGGATGTTATATAAATCAGGATCCGATAGGTCTCTTTGGTGGGATTAATACATTCGCATATTCGTCAGCGGGTCCGCTTGTAATTTCTGATCCATTGGGTCTTGCAGGATGTATAGTCAATTTCCCTGATTATCCAATTGATACCGGTTATGGATTCTCGCTTAATTTTGTCGGTGGGCATAGCGGGGTACTGAGTTATGATGCCAGCGGTGCGACTCGGTATTATGAATTTGGCAGATATAATCCCAATAATCCGTTTGTAGTAGGTCATAAAAGGCCGGAAGGTGAAGGTAATGTTAGACGTATTTCCGTTCCTGATTTGGTGATGGATCCAGAAACCCGTGAGCCTACAGCTGCCTCATTAGAAAAACTAGAGGGCGCACTCTCGGAGCGCGCAGGAAAGAAGACTAAAACCAGATTAACATGTGATAACAATGCCGACGAGGAAAAAATTAATAATTATGCAAATGATTTGGCGAATGATCAAAATCGACCACCATATAGCCTAAAAATTTGGTCATCAAACCAGTGTAGAGACTTTGCTAGTCGCGCATTAGATGCGGGGAAACGATGAGTATTATTAATCGATGGAGAATTTACTCGTTTGTTTTGAGTCTGTGCTGTATAGCATTGATGTATAGAATATTTGATCAAGGCATCACAATGACCTATGTCAAAGCAAGTAATGATGACGCGCTACGACAACTGATATTGCTAAGGGGGGTGCTTGAGTATAGTTGGCTGGGGCTAACTGAGGATGAAGTTTTATTGCGCTTAAACGGTTATATTGAGTCAAATGCATCTCAGTTGATAGTGCTGAAGAAAGATTGTGAAAATAGCTTTATTAATTTTGAGTCTTATAGATTTTATTTCTCTAATGGGAGGCTTGTGAAAATAGAATGATGGGGTTGCTGGAATTCAGTCTAGCATCGCCCAAGGCGAGCTGCGCTCCATTTTCAAGGAGCTCAGCGCAACCACTGCACACATCCACGAGAACATCAATAAGATAGCCATCGGCGCTGTGCAGAGCTTTATGCGCTAGCAATTCTATAATCTTGAGTAAGCCGTCAAAAGTCAACGGGAAGAAGCAACACAAAAATCGAGAGCTGCCACTATCGCTGCGACCACCTTAGGGCGCACCATGCCCTGATCCGGTAAGACTTCCGGCTAGATTGGGCGGCGCAATTGGATGCATGGGGCAATGTGCGGGTGGAGCATAACCCCAGCGATCTGTACCAGCCGATTAGGCTGCCGGGGCAGCATGCGGATGCGGATACGGGGCTTTATTACAACCGGTATCGGTATTATGAGTCGCTGCTTGGAAATTATCTTAATCAAGATCCCATTCGTCTGGCTGGGGGATTTAATATCTATGCATATCCCATAAATCCAATTTCATTTTACGACTCGATAGGACTGCAGAAAGTTTCGATAGGAAGAAGGAACGGCGGCTCGCAAAAGGCATCCCTATTATTCGATCAAACCTACCCACAGGTCGACCTGGACATTCAGACAGCCAAAACAATATCCTTGCCCCAATATGAAATTGGGGGAGCGGCGAACGGTAAAAAGCCGTGGCAGGAGTTGAGTCCTTACGATTACACACAGTACTGTAAAAAATGGAGCAAAAGCAACCTGTCATGCACTGCAAAAGATAAGGAGCCTGGTCGAGATGTTAAAAATGCATCTAACTACATGCCAAGCGATCGGCCTTGGAAAACCTCTGAAATCCCATCTGGATACTCATGTGATTCTCCTGCATATTTCCCGGAATTGGAAAGTGCCGGGAACGCTGCAACTGCAGATGTCACAGATTATGCTGATGCGGCAGCAAAAATTTTAAGAAATAGAAAAGGATCAAGAAAATGATATTAAAAAGAAATTTGATTTTTATAGTTGCATTATTGTGCGCCAATGCTATTGCTAATAATGAAACCATTTCAAGTAAATGCGATGCAATTTATTATGAAAATGGGTTTGCTGCAGGTTTTCCAATTATTAAGAAGAAAGAATATTGGGAATGGTATAAAAAATCTCATCCAGAATATATTTGGAGCACGGAGCTGGGATTTTACAAGGATAAAAAATTCACCAGCGTTGGCCTAGGTATTTCCATATCAATTGGCACCATGAACTTAAAATCGACACCCAAACAAAATGGCAACTTAGAAAAG
Organism: Comamonas sp. MYb21; assembly: GCF_037479395.1. Taxonomy (NCBI): domain Bacteria; kingdom Pseudomonadati; phylum Pseudomonadota; class Betaproteobacteria; order Burkholderiales; family Comamonadaceae; genus Comamonas; species Comamonas sp. MYb21. The sequence goes on from NZ_JBBGZC010000001.1 coordinate 2,426, forward strand.
CTTATTAATTTTTCAACAAAAAATGCCTTTTTAACGCAGGATTCAAAACTATATTCAAATAAAATACTTCGCGATCAAATCTTATATCGCAGCCAAGTTTTCGCTAGGAATATTGACGATGACATGATTATGATTGGAACGGCGGATGCCGGGCTATTGAAGTTATTCAAAGAATATAACCCCACCCACATGCGGCTCAAAGCGAGTCTTCCTGAGAGCAAGGAATCTTATACATGCTATCCCCAAATAGAAGTTGCTCCATAGGCGTCTTACAAACGCAATATGCGTACATTTGCTATATGAAAGTTACATAGTGAGAATTCTCTATGTTTTTATTGTTTTATTTTTATGAACCCCGCTTCTGCTTACGTCATAAGTGAAAGAGAGATAAGATTAAGTAAAATAGCTGCAAGTGTCTTCCAAGATAAAATCACCTCAGGAGAAATAGCAGATTTATACAAGGCGATCTCAAATCCGAAGTGCAACACCTGAACCTCAGGTAACTTGCACAGATGACTTCACGATATACGCACTTACAGCCAGAAGATCGCCTGACCCTTGCATTGCTGGTGCAGCAGGGTGTTAGCCAACGAGCCATTGCCCGGCTGCTTGGGCGCAGCCCCAGCACCATCTGCCGTGAACTCGCCCGCAATGGCTCGGCTACCCATGGCTATGCCTGCAGGCCTGCCCAGGCATTCTGTGACGCCCGCCGCATTTCTTCTCGGCCTTTGCCCAAGCTGCACCCCGATGGCGCTCTGTGGCACGTCGTCTGTCATCTTTTGCTCTGGCGTTGGTCTCCCCAGCAAATTGCCCACACACTACAGAGCATGCATCCAGATGATCCTAGCTAGCATGTGTCCCATGAGACGATCTACAACGCAATCTATGCATATCCCCGTGGCGAGCTCAAGAAGCAGTTGATTGCGTTGCTGCGCTGGGGGCGCAGTGGCCGCAGACCTCGCACGGCAGGGCAAGATCGGCGCGGTCAGATCCCCGACATGGTGAGCATTCATGTGCGCTCCCCCCAGGTAGATGACCGGCTGATGCCCGGTCATTGGGAGGGGGATCTGATCAGGGGCGCGGGCAATCAGTCTGCAGTCGGTGTGCTGGTCGAGCGCAGCACGCGCCTGGTGCTACTTTGCCGCATGCCTGATGCCACAGCTCAATCGGCTTTGGCTGCGTTCACGGCCAAGCTCAATCAAGTAGCCCAACCCATGCGCCAGACGCTCACCTACGATCAGGGTAAGGAGATGGCACGCCACCGGGAGCACACCAAGGCAACCGGAGTTCGGGTCTACTTCTGTGATCCGCACAGTCCCTGGCAGCGGGGCAGTTGCGAGAACACCAACGGATTGCTGCGCCAGTTCCTTCCCAAAGGAGAGGACCTCAGTGTCCATGACCAAGATGCGCTGGACTCGATTGCCGATATGCTCAACAGGCCGCGCCAAACGCTGGGCTGGAAATCTCCGTACCAAGCATTCCAGCAGTTCATGCAGGCAATTGGACAGCGCAAAGACGCTAGCATTCACTGACTCTGAACTAATCTCAATCAGGGGGTGTTGCAGTTCAAGTTTGAGACCGCCCAGCCATTCACCAGGCAGGCAACGAAGCGGGTCGCCTGACACCGCATCGATACCTAAAGGAAAGGAATCGGCAGAATTCCCTAAGCTCCCTCGCCCCGCCTCAAGACCCCCGGTACGTCGAATAGCTCCAGGGGCTGACCAGCAGCGGCACGTGGTAGTGCTGGTCGGCATGGGCCACGCCAAAGTCCAGGTTCACCTGGTTCAAAAAGTTGGGGCTGGGCAGCTCCACGCCCTTGGCCGCAAAGTAGGCCGCCACTTCAAAGCTCAGGCGGTAGGTGCCGGGGCGCAGCGTCGCATTGTCAAACAACGGGGTCTGGGTGCGTCCGTCGTGGTTCAGGGTTTCACGGCGGATGAGGCGGGCTTCGCCGCCATCGGTGGCGTACAGCGCAATGTCCATGCCCGCAGCGGGGCAGCCGTGCATCGTATCGAGAACGTGGGTGCTCAGGCCCATAGGTAAATCTCCTGATGATTCTGGGTAAGATCGGACTGGTGATGTGCACTAAAAGTGTATACACTTTTTGTCATTCGGCCTACTATCCTGACATGGAATCCACCTCAACGTCCACCATTGCCCAAGCCCTGACCCGTGCCATCGTCGAGCACCGGTTGCTGCCGGGCACCAAGCTGGCCGAGCAAAAACTCGCCGACCACTTTGGCGTATCGCGCACCTTGGTGCGCCAGGCGCTGTTCCAGCTGTCGCAAAACCACCTGGTCACGCTGGAGCCCGCACGCGGCGCCTTTGTGTCCACCCCGTCCGTCACCGAAGCGCGCCAGGTCTTTGCCGTGCGCAAGATGCTCGAAGCGCAGATGACCCGCAGCTTTGTCGAGACCGTCACGCCCAAGCAGATCAAGGTCCTGCGCGAGCATGTGCGGCAAGAGGCCGCCGCCGTGCACCGCGCCGATGTCACCGAGCGCACCGAACTCTTGGGTGACTTCCATGTGCGCATGGCCGAGCTGATGGGCAACGATGTGCTGGCCCAGCTGCTGGGCGATCTGATCTCGCGCTGCGCGCTGATCACGCTGATGTACCAGTCGGCCAGCGCTGCCGCCCACTCCCATGAGGAGCACGAAGAGATTGTGCAGGCCCTCGCCCGCAAGGATGCCGAAGGCGCAGTGCAGCTGATGATCGCGCACCTGGAGCATGTGGAGCAAGGCCTGCAGTTCGAACGCGAGATTCCCAGCAACGATTTATCCATGGCTCTGTCCTCGATCACACTATGACCTACGACGCTACCACCCCCTACCCCCGCGACCTGATCGGCTACGGCCGCGATCTGCCCCATGCCCAGTGGCCCCAGGGCGCACGCATTGCGGTGCAGTTTGTGCTGAACTACGAGGAAGGCGGCGAAAACCATGTGCTGCACGGCGACCCTGGCAGCGAGCAGTTCCTCTCGGAAATGTTCAACCCGGCCTCCTACCCGGACCGCCACATGAGCATGGATGGCATCTATGAATACGGCTCGCGCGCCGGCGTCTGGCGCCTGCTGCGCGAGTTTGAAAAGCGCGGCCTGCCGCTGACGGTGTTTGGCGTGGCCTCGGCCCTGCAGCGCCACCGCGAGCTGGCCCAGGCGTTTTCCGATCTGGGCCATGAGGTGGCCTGCCACGGCCTCAAATGGGTGCATTACCAGAACACGCCTGAAGAAGTTGAGCGCGCCCATATGCAGCAGGCGATGGACATCTTCCACAGCCTCTACGGCAGCCGCAGCACCCACGGCCTGGGCTGGTACACCGGCCGCGACAGCCCCAACACCCACCGCCTGGTGGCCGATTTTGGCGGCTTTGCCTATGACAGCGACTACTACGGCGACGACCTGCCCTTCTGGATGAAGGTTGGCAAGAGCGATGGCAGCGCCGCGCACCAGTTGATCGTGCCCTACACCCTGGACTGCAACGACATGCGCTTTGCGCTGCCCCAGGGCTACTCGCATGCCGATCCCTTCTTCCAGTACCTCAAGGACAGCTTTGATGTGCTGTACGCCGAAGGCGACCCGGCCGGCGAGAACCGCCCCAAGATGATGAGCATCGGCATGCACTGCCGCCTGCTGGGCCGCCCGGGCCGCATCACCGCACTGCAGCGCTTTTTGGACCATATCCAGCAGCACCAGAACGTCTGGGTCTGCCGCCGCATCGACATTGCCCGCCACTGGGCCGAGCACTTTCCCGCCCCCACGCTTTGAAAGATGACACAGCGCCGCGCCCAAGCGAAAAGAAGCGCTAGTACTCCATCCATTCGATAGGAAACACATGGCCCTGACCCTGGAACAACTCAACCAAGCCACGCCCGATGCGGCGCTGGCCATGCTCGATGGGCTGTACGAGCACTCGCCCTGGATTGCCCAAGCCGCGCTGGCCCAGCGGCCTTTTGCTTCGCTCGCCCAGCTCAAGCACGCGATGGTGCGCGTGCTGGCGCAGGCGCCGGTCGATGCGCAGCTGGCGCTGATCCGGGCCCACCCGGAGCTGGCAGGCAAGGCCATGGTGGCCAACACCTTGACGGCAGAGTCCACGCTGGAGCAAAACCGCGCGGGCCTGACGCAATGCACACCCGAGGAGTTCGCGCAGATCCAGCAGCTCAATGCGGACTACAACGCCCGCTTTGGTTTTCCGTTCATTCTGGCGGTGCGCGGGCCACGGGGCCTGGGCCTGGCCAAGCAGGAGATCATCGCCACCTTTGCGCGGCGCCTGAACCACCACCCCGACTTCGAGCGCAACGAGGCACTGCGCAACATCCACCGCATTGCCGAGATCCGCCTGAACGACAAGTTCGGCTACGAGCCGGTGCTGGGCAATGACGTCTGGGACTGGCAGGAGCGCCTGGCCCAACACAGCGACGAAGGCTTTGCCGAAAAAGGCCAGCTCACCGTCACCTATCTGACCGATGCCCACCGCGCCTGCGCCCAGCGCATTAGCCACTGGATGCGCGACAGCGGCTTTGACGAGGTCGAGGTCGATGCGGTCGGCAACGTCGTGGGCCGCTACCGCCCCGCGCAAGAAGGCGGCAAGTATCTGCTCACCGGCAGCCATTACGACACCGTGCGCAACGGCGGCAAGTACGACGGGCGCCTGGGCATCTTTGTGCCGATGGCCTGCGTGCGCGAGCTGCACCGCGCCGGCAAGCGCCTGCCCTTTGGCATCGAAGTGGTGGCCTTTGCCGAGGAAGAAGGCCAGCGCTACAAGGCCACGTTCCTGGGCTCGGGCGCACTGATCGGCCACTTCAACCCCCAGTGGCTGGACCAGGCCGATGCCGCCGGCATCACGATGCGCGAGGCCATGCAGCATGCCGGCCTGTGCATTGACGACATCCCCAAGATCCAGCGCGATGCATCCAACTACCTGGGCTTTATCGAGGTGCACATCGAGCAGGGCCCGGTGCTGACCGAGCTGGATATTCCGCTGGGCATCGTCACCTCGATCAACGGCAGCTCGCGCTATGTCTGCGAGATGGTGGGCATGGCCAGCCATGCCGGCACCACGCCGATGGACCGCCGCCGCGATGCCGCCTGCGGCGTGGCCGAGCTGATGCTGTATGCCGAGCAGCGCGCCGCGCAAGATGGCGATTCGGTCGCCACCGTCGGCATGCTCGAAGTGCCCAGCGGCTCGATCAACGTTGTGCCCGGCCAGTGCAAGTTCAGCATCGACATGCGCGCGCCCACCGATCCACAGCGCGACGCGCTGGTGCGCGATGTGATGGGCCAGCTGGAGGCGATTGCGCACAAGCGCGGCCTGCGCTACCGCGCCGAGCAAACCATGCAAGCGGCTGCCGCCCCCAGCGCGCCGGCCTGGCAGCAGCGCTGGGAAAAGGCCGTGGCCGCCCAGGGCGTGCCGCTGTTCCGCATGCCCAGCGGCGCCGGCCATGATGCGATGAAGCTGCACGAGATCATGCCCCAGGCCATGCTCTTTGTGCGCGGCATCAACAGCGGCATCAGCCACAACCCGCTGGAGTCCTCGACCGCCGATGACATGCAACTGGCAATCGACAGCTTCAGCCATGTCCTTCAACAACTAGAAAACGAAACCGTATGACCACGAACAACGCCACCTACGATGCCCTGGACCAGTGGATTGACCAGCACTTTGACGAGCAGGTGCAGTTCTTCCAGAAGCTGGTGCAAGTCCCCACGGACACGCCACCGGGCGACAACACGCCCCATGCCGAGCGCACCGCCGAACTGCTGCAGGCCATGGGCTACACCGCTGAAAAGCATGAAGTGCCCCAGGCCGATGTCGAAGCCTACGGCATGACCTCGATCACCAACCTGATCGTGCGCCGCCCCTTTGGCGCAGCCGGCTCGGGCCGCACCATTGCACTCAACGCCCATGGCGATGTGGTGCCGCCCGGCGAGGGCTGGAGCCATGACCCCTATGGCGCCCGCATTGTTGACGGCAAGCTCTATGGCCGCGCCGCTGCAGTAAGCAAGTGCGATTTCTCCACCTTCACCTACGCCTTGCGCGCACTGGAGGCCGTGGCCAAGCCCAGCCGGGGCGCGGTGGAGCTGCACTTTACCTACGACGAAGAGTTTGGCGGCCTGCTGGGCCCCGGCTGGTTGCTGGAAAAAGGCCTGACCAAACCCGACCTGATGGTCGCTGCCGGCTTCAGCTACGAAGTGGTCGTCGCCCACAACGGCTGCCTGCAGATGGAGATCACCGTGCACGGCAAGATGGCCCATGCCGCCGTGCCGCACACCGGGGTGGATGCGCTGCAGGCCACCGTGGCGATCATGAACGACCTGTATGCGGAAAACACCGCCTACCAAAAGGTCTGCTCTAAGGTCGAAGGCATCAAGCACCCTTACCTGAACATTGGCCGCATTGAAGGGGGCACCAACACCAATGTGATCCCGGGCAAGGTGCTGCTCAAGATCGACCGCCGCATGATCCCCGAGGAAAACCCGGTCGAGGTCGAAGCCCATATCCGCCAGGTGATTGCCAAGGCGGTGGAGCGCTTCAACAACGAGCGCGGCTACCAAGGTGACGACGCCGTGCGCATCGACATCAAGCGCCTGCTGCTGGCCAATGCGATGACGCCGCTGGCCGGCAACCAGCCGCTGGTCGATGCCATCCAGGCCCATGGCGAAGCCGTGTTTGGCGAGAAGCCCCCGGCTGTGGGCACGCCGCTCTACACCGATGTGCGCCTCTATGTGGAGCGCGGCATTCCCGGCGTGATCTACGGCGCCGGCCCCCGCACCGTGCTGGAGAGCCATGCCAAGCGCGCCGACGAGCGCCTGGACCTGGAAGACCTGCGCCGCGCCACCAAGGTCATCGCCCGCTCGCTGGTCGATCTGTTGGCCTGATCCAACGCGGCGCCCGGCTGCGCCGCCTTACCGGTTTTTACATCCACCGCCCCCAGGCCCCGCGCCTGGAGGCGGTTTTGCATGTGGCGGCAGGCATTTTTGTGAACGAGCCACGCGCATCCAACCGGCCACTCCCGATCGCATGGTGGCGGCTTGAGGGTAATCAGGGGGGTGCGCCATCAGCGCATGTGTATACACTTTTTGTATGGATTTTTAAGACATAACACTGGCTTTTCTGGTCAGAAATTCCCCGCATGAGGAGTGATAAAGATGCAGTCTGACAAACACCCCGTCGACCAGGTACTGCCCCTGGGACGCCTCACCACCTTGGGCTTGCAGCATGTGCTGGTCATGTACGCGGGGGCCGTGGCGGTGCCGCTGATCGTGGGGCGCGCACTCAACCTCGATTCACACCAGATCGCCAAGCTGATCTCCGCTGATCTCTTCGTCTGCGGTCTGGTCACCCTGATCCAGGCCTGGGGAGCGACCCGCTGGTTTGGCATCAAGCTGCCGGTGATGATGGGCGTGACCTTTGCCAGTGTGGCGCCGATGATCTCGATGGCGCAGACCACAGGAGGCGTCTATGGCGCGGGCCTCATCTTTGGCTCGGTCATCGGGGCGGGGGTCATATCGATCCTGATCTCACCGCTGGTCAGCCGCATGCTGCGCTTCTTTCCGCCGGTCGTCACCGGCACCATCATCACGGTGATTGGCATCAGCCTGATGCGCGTGGGCATCAACTGGATCTTTGGCAACCCGGTCGGCCCCACGGCGCCTTCCGTGCCCAACCCCGAGCATGTCAAATGGCTGCAAAGCGCCCAGATGGCCGCCGGCGCGCCGGGCTCGGCGCTGCCGCCCATCCCACACGGCCTGGCGATTCTGCCGTCCGTGCCCAACCCCCGCTATGCGGACCTGAGCGGCGTTGGCATCTCCGCGCTGGTGCTGGTCTCCATCCTGCTGATCACCAAGTTTGCCAAGGGCTTTATGGCCAATATCGCGGTGCTGGCCGGCATTGTCATCGGCGCCATCGTGGCCTCGGCCATGGGCCTGATGACCTATGAAAAAGTCGCGCATGCCGAGTGGTTTGACTTTGTCATGCCGTTCGAGATCGCGATGCCGGTGTTCGACCCCATCCTGATCCTGACCATGACCCTGGTGATGGTCGTCGTGATGATCGAATCGGTGGGCATGTTCCTGGCACTGGGCGACATGACCAACAAAGAGGTCACCCCCGCCGACCTGACCCGGGGCCTGCGCACCGATGGCCTGGGCACCTTGCTGGGCGGCATCTTCAACACCTTCCCCTACACCAGCTTCTCGCAAAACGTCGGCCTGGTCGCAGTCACCGGCATCCAGAGCCGCTTTGTCTGCGTGGCCGGCGGCTTTATCCTGATCATTCTGGGCGTGCTGCCCAAGCTGGGCGCGCTGGTCGAATCGCTGCCCACGATGGTGCTGGGCGGCGCGGGCTTGGTCATGTTCGGCATGGTGGCCGCCACCGGCATCCGTATCCTGTCGAATGTGGATTTCCGCCATAACCGCTACAACGCCATGGTCGTTGCCGTGTCGATTGGCGTGGGCATGATCCCGCTGATTGCACCGCAGTTCCGCCAATGGATGCCCCACGCCATCCACCCGCTGATCGAATCGGGCATCCTGCTGGCCTCCATCTGTGCCGTCGCCTTGAACCTGTTTTTCAACGGCGCCAAACTCGACCAGGCCCAGATCATCAAGGCTGCGCAGCAAGCAGATGCCCACTGACAAGATTGCTGCGGTGCAGCATCGAAACTTAGGCCCACTGCCCCATAGGGGTGGGCCTGCGCCTTTATCATCAGCTTGGTTCACTCTGGATTGATTCACTCTTATGGCACAACAACTGTCCGCCGCCGAACAGGCACTGCGCGAAGCCGCACTCGAATACCATCGCAGCCCCAGCAAGGGCAAGATTTCGGTCACCCCCACCAAGCCGCTGTCCAACCAGCGTGACCTGTCGCTGGCCTACTCGCCAGGCGTGGCCTACCCTTGCCTGGACATCGAGGCCGATCCCAGCCTGGCTGCTGACTACACCTCGCGCGGCAACCTGGTGGGCGTGATCACCAACGGCACCGCCGTGCTGGGTCTGGGCGATATCGGCCCGCTGGCCAGCAAGCCGGTGATGGAAGGCAAGGGCTGTTTGTTCAAGAAGTTTGCCGGCGTCGATGTGTTCGACATCGAACTGGCCGAGCGCGATCCGGACAAGCTGATCGACATCATCGCCAGCCTCGAGCCCACGCTGGGCGGCATCAACCTCGAAGACATCAAGGCACCCGAGTGCTTCTACATCGAGCAAGAGCTGTCCAAGCGCATGAACATTCCGGTGTTCCATGACGACCAGCACGGCACGGCCATCATCTCCAGCGCTGCACTGCTCAACGGCCTGGAGCTGGTCAACAAGCAAATCGGCAATGTCAAGATCGCCGTCTCCGGCGCCGGTGCCGCCGCCATTGCCTGCGTCGATGTGATGGTGGGCCTGGGCGTCAAGCGCGAGAACATCTTCATGGTGGACTCCAAGGGCGTGATCTACGAAGGCCGCCCCGGCAACCTGGACGCCTCCAAGGCGCGCTACGCGCAAAAGACCGAGGCCCGCACCTTGGCCGACGTGGTCAACGGCGCGGACGTGTTCCTGGGCTGCTCGGCTCCCGGCGTGCTGACCGCCGACATGGTCAAGACCATGGCCGACAAGCCCATCATCCTGGCGCTGGCCAACCCCGAGCCAGAAATCCGCCCCGAGCTGGCCAAGGCCGTTCGCCCCGATTGCATCATCGCCACCGGCCGGTCGGACTACCCGAACCAGGTCAACAACGTGCTGTGCTTCCCCTACATCTTCCGTGGCGCGCTTGACTGCGGCGCCAGCAAGATCACCGAAGCGATGAAGCTGGCCTGCGTGCGCGAAATCGCCGCCCTGGCCAAGCAGGACGTGAGCGACGAAGTGGCAGCCGCCTACCAGGGCAAGGAGCTGAAGTTCGGCCCCGACTACCTGATCCCTACGCCTTTCGACACCCGTCTGATTCTGCGCATTGCGCCCGCCGTGGCCAAGGCTGCACAAGAATCCGGCGTGGCAGCACGCCCGATCGAAGACATCGACGCCTACCGTGAGAACCTCACCCGCTTCGTCTACCAGACCAGCATGTTCATGCGCCCGGTCTTTGCAGCCGCCAAGGCCAACGTGCAACGCGTGGCCTACGCCGAAGGCGAAGACGACCGCGTGCTGCGCGCCGTGCAAGTGGCGGTGGACGACGGCCTGGCCAAGCCCATCCTGATCGGCCGCCCCGCCGTCATCGAAGCGCGCATTGCCAAGGCCGGCCTGCGCCTGCAACTGGGCAAGGATGTGGACATCGTCAACCCTGAAGATGACCCCCGCTTCCGCCAGTACTGGGAGGCCTACCACGCGCTGATGGGCCGCAATGGCGTCACGCCTGAGGTCGCCAAGTCGGCGGTGCGCCGCTCCAACACCGTGATCGCCGCACTGATGGTGCACCTGGGCGATGCCGACGCGATGCTCTGCGGCGTGATGGGCCGCTTTGACCGCCACCTGGGCCATATCGAAGACGTGCTCGGCCACAAGACCGACGCCAACCGCCTGGCCACCGTGAACGCGCTGATGCTGGAAAACCGCACCTTGTTCATCGCGGATACCTACATCAACGAAGACCCCACCGCCGAAGAGCTGGCCCAGATCGCCAAGCTTGCCGCGCAAGAGGTGCAGCGCTTTGGTCTGCCTCCGAAGGTGGCCTTCCTCTCGCACAGCAACTACGGCTCGTCCACACGCAAGTCGGCGCTCAAGATGCGCGCTGCCCGCGACCTGTTCGCCGCTGCCAACCCCGACATCGAATGCGATGGCGAAATGCATGGCGACGCCGCGCTGGACGAAAACGTGCGCGAGCGCACGCTCATCGAGTCGAGCCTGACCGGTGAAGCCAATGTGCTGATCTGCCCGAACCTGGATGCCGCAAACATCCTGTTCAATGTGCTCAAGACCACCGCCTCGCACGGCACCACCATCGGCCCGATCCTGCTGGGCAGCGAGGCACCTGCCCATGTGCTGACCCCCTCGTCCACCGTGCGCCGCGTGGTCAACATGACGGCCCTGGTCGCCGCCCAAGCCCAAGCGCGCAAGGAAGGCAAGTAAGCGCTGGCGCGGCGCCCGCTGCGCCTTGCTGGCGCTGTATATCTACAGCGCACCAACAGATAGCCCCAGGCACAGCGCCTGGGGCTTTTTTACGTCTGCACCGCAGCCCTCGCGCCCCTCAGCCCGCCCCCGTCACCAACCGGTCGAACAGCTGCGCATCGCCCATCTGGCCGCCTTTGAGCATCAGCTCCAGCCCATCGATGCGCGCATCATCGCTGCGCGCCACGCTCAAGGTCACCCCGGGCGCCAAGGTGCTGTGGAAAGCCAGCCCCCACAGCCCCAGCGCCTGCGTCGCCAGGCTGGAGGTATCGCCGCCCGCAATGCCCAGGCGCCGCAAGGGCTGGCCCTGTGCTGCCACCAGGCGCAAGGTTTCTGCCACCAATTGCGCACTGCGCTGTGCCACCGCTGCCGTCGTGGCAGCGTCCACCACCTGGTCAGGTCGGCTGGTGTGCGCCAGCATATGGCGCCCCTCGTGCAGGCCCTGGGCCAGCTGGGCCGCGCAGGCGCTTAGATAGCCCTCTTCGGCCAACAGCCGGTCCACCTCCACCTCCCGCTTATCAAACTGCTGGCTGGCCGCGATCTGCTGGCTGGATACCGGCGACAGGCTGCCCACCAACACCAGCACCGGGCCCTGCGCGGGTGCCAGCGGTTCAGCCACTGGCAGCGCTCCCAACAATCCCAGTTGGCGCCAGCCGGCTATCAGGCACTGCTCCACGCCGCTGGGCCCCACGGCCAGCAACGGCGACTGCTGCGCGCGCGCCCACAGCAACGCGCCAATCTGCGGCAGCTGGGCTTCGTGCACCAGGTCGATCAGCAAGGCATCCGGCACAGGGCTTGCGCCTTCTTGCGCCTGCATCCAGTGCAGCAGCACGTCGGCATCGGCCCCCGCCAGCTCCAGCTGCCGGGTGCTCAGCAGCCGTATATCGGCCAGTCCCTGTTTGGCCAGGTGCAGGCGCAGATCGGCCTCGTCCATAGGAGTGACGGGGTGCTGCCGCATGGTGGGGTGGCGGTCAATACGGTGAACCGCGCCCCCCGGCCCGGCCTGCGCAAACAGGTTGCCAAAGGCGCAAAAGCGCCCAATATTGGGCTGGCCGCCAACGATCACCGCTGGCGATGCGGCTGCCACCTTGCGCAAGGCCGCCACGGCCGCACCAATGCTACCCACATGCGGGGCGCTGTCAAAGGTGGAGCAGCATTTGTAGTGCAGCAGTGGCGCGCCGCTGGCGGCCATGAACTGCGCCACCGGCGCCAGCACCTCGGCCATTGCGGCAGGCGGCAGGCTGCGGGCCGCACCGGCGATGCCAATGGCCTGCAAGGGCCCGGCCTGGGCCCGTTGCGCCTCGGTAGGCACATCCAGAAAAAGCAGAGAGCGCAGGCCCGCCTGCGCCACCGTGGCCAGGGTGTCGGTCGCACCGGTAAAGTCATCGCCATACCAGACGACGGCGGGCTGGCCGCGCAGCAAGGTATCCAGCATGTCGCCTATCCGCGCTTGCCAAAAAACTGCAGCGCGCGCGCCAGCTCCGGCGCATGCCAGGCATAGTCGTCCAGGCTGCTGCCTTCGCGCACGGCAGCCCAGGCCTGGCGAATGCTCACCACGCCAGCCGCAGGCCCATCCGGGTGCGCCAAAATGCCGCCGCCGGACATAAACAGCAGGTCATCGCTCTGCAGCGCCGCCCAGGTGGCCGGTACCGTGCCTGCCCACTGGCCCGATGAGAAGGCCGGCAGCACGCGGTCATCCTGCGCGGCAGACAAACGGCGCTGGCAGTCCTGTGCGGATTCCACCACCTCGGCATCGGGCTGCGCAAACTTGCCTTGCAAGCCATGCACATGCACATGGTCCACCCCGGCCAGGCGCCACAGGGTCTGGTAGGCCTGGTAGCCCATGCCCAGCATCGGGTCGCGTGACAGCGCGCCATAGCCATTGCGGTGCGCATGCAACGCCAAGGGGGTGTGGCGCCGCAAGCTCTGGATGCCCGACAGCCCGCACCAGTTGATGCTGGCCATCACGCAGCTGCCGCCTTCCTGCTGTACCAAATCCGCATGGCGCAGCATGGCGCTGGTCTCATCGGTGATGTTGAAGGCCACCATCACCCATTTGCCGGTGCGCTCGCGGTGCTCGCGGATCACGCGCATCACGGCAGGAATGCGCTCCTCAAGCGGCGCATGCGCCGGGTTGGCCGATACCTCATCGTCCTTGATAAAGTCCACACCCGCGTCGCACAGCTGCCGCACCAGGTCGGCCGTCTGCTGGGCCGATAGCCCCACATTCGGCTTGATGATGGTGCCGACCATCGCGCCCGCGCTGGCACCAATGCTGCGCCGCGTGCCGGCCACGCCCATCGTCGGCAGATCGAACTGGTCGCGGTAGTGCGGCGGCAGGTCCAGGCGCTCCAGCCGCAGGCCCGATACCTCTCCCAGGTCATACAGATTGCCGCTGACCGTGGCGGCCAAGGTGGGCAGATTGGCGCCCACATTGGCGATGGGGAAGGCAATACGCACGCGGGCACGCTGCCAGTTGGCGCCTGCGCCATAGCCTTGGCGCTCCAGCCAGGCATTGGGCAGGCTGGGCCGCTCCACCGTGCCCAGCGGCTGCACCTGCAGCACCTGGGCACGCGCGCGTGCCCGCAGGTCATCGGTCTCGCCGGCCACGCGGGTGAAGGTGCCGCAGGACTGCTCACCAGCCATCACCTCGGCCACGGCCTCGGGCGCCAGCGGCGTCTCAATCAGGTAGCTGGCTTCAAAATGGGTAGATTTCATCGCATTTCCAGGCCCAGGGCGGGCCGGCCATCACAGGGTGTTGAGGTCAGGGAAAGGGCGCACGGGGTTCTGACCATCCCAGTCCTGCGAGGCCGCACGGATCAGATCAAACATCTTGCCCTTGGGGCCCATCACCTCGGACAACTCGATCACCGTGCCCGGGTGGTACTCGGTGTCAAAGTAGATAAAGCGGCCGTTCTTGCCCACCTCACCACTCATCTGCGGCTTGAAGCCCTGCGCCAGCAAGCGCTGCAGATCGGCGTCGTAGTCGGTGGTCCAGTACGCCACATGCTGCAGGCCCGTGCGGCCCGCGCGCAGAAAGTCGCGGTACATCGACGGCACATCGTTGCGTACCTGGATCAGCTCCACCTGCACAAAGCCCGAGTTAGCCAGCGCCACCGAGTTGTGCGGCTGGTAGCGCTCGCCCGCATACTGGTAGTTCTCGATCGGCACCTGCGGGTTGTAGAACCAGGGGCCCACGCCCAAGGTCTCGCTCCAGTATTTCATCGCGGCCTCGATGTCGTCGACCACATAGCCCAGCTGGCGGATTTCTCCCAAAAAGCGGCTCATAGCTTGTCTTTCGTTTGTTGTAGGGTTGGTTGTTGCGTTGGTGGCATGGGCGCTGCCTCACGTGGGGTACACGCGATGCAGACCTAGACCTAAATGCGGGCCAGGTGGGCCGTGTGGCCGCAGCCCGCTTATAAAAATCCGGTAGAAATCCAGGGGATGGCCGCCACAAAGAGCAGCCCGACGAACAGCGCCAGCATGTAGCCGCCGATGGGCCGAATGCCCTCGTTGGGGTTGACCTTGCTGATCGCGCAGGCGCCGTAGTAGCCCACACCAAAGGGCGGCGCAAACAGGCCAATGCCCATTGCAAAGATCACGACCATCGCGTAATGCACCTCGTGCACGCCCACCTCTTTGGCGATGGGGAAGAGCAGCGGGCCAAACAGCACGATGGCGGGGATGCCTTCCAACACACTGCCCAGCACAATGAAGCAGACGATGGAGATCGCCAGGAACCCCCAGCTGCCGCCGGGCATGCTGGTCATCGCCTTGGCCAGGTCGGACGAGAAGCCCGACTGCGTCAGCCCCCAGGCCATGCCGGTGGCGCAGCCGACAATCAGCATGATCGCGCCCGACAGCGAAGCGGTCTCCACCAGCATGGGCTTGAGGCGCCGCCAGTCAAAGCAGCGGTAGATGAACAGGCCCACCAGCACCGAATAGACCACGCCGATGGTGGAGACCTCAGTCGCCGTCGCAATGCCTTCCACCACGGCGGCGCGGATCACAAAGGGCAAGGCCAGCGCCGGCAAAGCAATCACCAGCAGGCGGCCAATCTGCTTGCCGCTGAAGCGCTCCACACCGCCCAGATCTTCTTTGCGGTAGCGCCACCACACGACGCAGCACAGCGCAGCGCCCAGCACCACGGCCGGCAGCATGCCGCCGGTAAACAGCGCGGCAATCGATATGCCGGTGACCGAGCCAATCGTGATCAGCACGATGGACGGCGGAATGGTCTCGGTCTGCGCGCCCGTCGCTGACAGCAGCGCGACCAGATCGCCCTCCTTGGCACCGCGCTTTTTCATCTCGGGGAAGAGCACCGGCGCAATCGCGGCCATGTCGGCCACCTTCGATCCCGAGATGCCCGAGACCAGGTACATCGCGCCAATCAGCACATAGGAAAGGCCCCCGCGCACGCGGCCCAGCAGACTGGCCAGAAACTGGATCATCGCCTTGGCCATGCCGGTCATCTCGATCAGCGAGCCCAGAAAAATGAACATCGGCACCGCCAGCATGATCAGGTGCGACATGCCCTCATCCAGCCTGCCCACCATCACCACCAGCGGTGTGCGCGTGGTCAGCGCCAGATAGCCAAAGGTGGCCAGCGCAAACGAGAACGCAATCGGCACACCGGCAAACACCGTGCCCGCCACCACCAGCACAAAAAAGATCACCAGGTTGAACTTGCCCAGGCTCTTGAACAGCGGCTGGCACAGCCAGAACAGCAGCACCAGCGCAGCCACCATGGCCACGGCCGCCAGCGCCTTTTGCCAGGTCGTCTGCGTCATGAGGCGCAGCAGGGCCACCACGGCCATCAGGCCCATGCCCACCGGCAGCGCAGCGGCCCGCCAGGCATTGCTCAGCTCCATCGCCGGCGTGGTGATAAAGGCCTCTTCCTCCGCATACTCGTAGGCGGGGCCCAGCACCATCAGCAAAAAGGCCAGCGACGCGGCCAGCGCAAAGGCCTCCAGCGCCGCGCGCAGGCCTGGCCGCACATTGTTGATAAAGGCCGTCATGCGCATGTGCTCACCCCGGCGCAGCGCCACCACGGCGCCCAACATGGACAGCCACAGAAACATCAGCGAGGCCAGCTCATCGGACCAGACCAGCGGCTGGTGGAACACATAACGCGCCACCACGCCGGCAAACAGCACGATGATTTCGGCCAGCACCAAGGCAGCGGCCGCTGTCTCGACGATGGCGCCCAGGCCACGGTCAACGCCACGCGCGAGCGAGGCCAAGGCGTTGTCGGGCGGCGCAGCAGAGTGCCCCGCCAGCGCGGGGGTTGCAGGGTGGGACATGGCAATGCTCTTGTTCAGAACGGTGAATCAGGCAGCGCTCAAGCGAGCTTGCCAACGGCGCCTTCGAGCAGGCTCCACACGTCCTTGCCAAAGCGGCCTTGCCAATCCTTGTAAAAGCCCGAGCTGCGCAGCGCCGCGCGAAAGCTCTCCGCATCGGGCTGGTTGAACTGCAGGCCCTTGCTGGCCAGATCGGCCTGCACCGAGGCATTGAGCTGGCTGATATCCGCACGCTGCGCCATGCCGGCATCGTTGATGGCAGTGGCGACGATCTTCTTCACATCGGCTGGCAGGCTCTCCCACATGCGGCCATTGGCAATGAACCAGTAGCCGTCCCAGATATGGTTGGTCAGCGAGCAGAACTTCTGCACCTCGTAGAGCTTGGCCACCTGGATGATGGGCAGCGGGTTCTCCTGCGCATCCACAATCCGCGTCTGCAGCGACGAATACACCTCAGAGAACTGCAGGCTGGCCGGCGCCGCGCCCAGGCCCTTGAACATCGCAATCGGCATCGGGCTCACCGGCACGCGGATCTTGAGGCCGTCCATGTCCTTGGCACTTTGCACCGCGCCCTTGCTGCTGGTGGTCTGGCGGAAACCGTTGTCCCACATCTTGTCGAATGCATAGAGCTTGCGCTTGGCAATCTCGGCCCGCACCATCGCGCCCAGCGGGCCGTCCATCGCCTTCCAGACCTGGTCGTAGTTGGTAAACGCAAAGCCCACCGCATTGATGGCCGCTGCCGGCACCAAGGTGGCAATCACCAGCGCCGACGGCGTGAAGAAATCAATCCCGCCCGAGCGCACCTGCGACAGCATGTCGGTATCACCACCCAATTGGTTGTTGGGGTAGATGGCCAGCTCCACCCGGCCATTGCTTTCCTTGCGGATGCGGTCGGCCGCCTCTTGGGCGCGGATATTGAGCGGGTGGCTGAGCGGCAGGTTGTTGCCGTATTTGAGCGAGAACTCGGCCGCACGGGCGATCAATGGAAAGCCCGACACCATGCCCGCGGCAGGCAAGGCAGTCAGTCCCTTGATGAGGGAACGGCGGCTGAGTTCGGTCATGCTTGTCTCCTAATATTTGATTTGAATTGATGTAATGGCACAGATCTCATACTGGAAGATATGCAAACGACTTGCTATAGTCAAACGCACAAAATGATTGAATCTGATGTTTTCTGATGCCCCATAAGCCCGCAGTGCCTAGCCAGCGCCTCACGCTCAAGACCGTGGCCGCCCTGGCGGGCGTGTCTACCGCCACCGCCGACCGGGTGCTGAACCAGCGCCCCGGCGTGCGCCCCATCACCGTGCAGAAGGTGCGCCAGGCCGCGCAGGCCCTAGGCTACCTGCCCGATGCCCTGGCCGATGCCGCGCCCCAATCCGCGCCGTGGAAGCTGGCCTTTGTGCTGCCCCAAGGGCAAAACCCCTACCTGCGTATGCTGGGCGACACCATTGGTTTTTCAGAAAGCCACCAGGCGCCCTTCAACGTCAAATGCCAGGTGGAATATGTCGAGAGCTTCAACCCCGAAGCGCTGGCCGCCACCTTGCTGCGCCTGGGCAAGCGCGTGCAGGGCATCGCCTTCATGGCCATCGAGCACCCGGCCGTGCGCGAAGCGGTGCAGCAACTCGCCGACCGGGGCGTACCCACCTTGACCGTCATCTCGGACCTGGACAACAGCGCCCGCATTGCCTATGTGGGGCTGGACAACCGGGCCGCCGGCCGCACCGCGGCCTACCTGCTGGCCCGCTTTATCGGCAACCAGCGCCGCGATGCGCAAATCGCGTTGATCGCAGGATCGCGCAGCTACCTGGCGCATGAGGAGCGCGAGGGCGGCTTTCTGCAACTGCATGCCGAGCAGTTTCCCGACATGCAGATCCTGGGCCTGCGCGAGAGCTATGACGACTCATCCCGCAACTACCAGCAAACCAAGGAGCTGTTGCAGCGCCACCCGCATATCGCCGGCATCTACAACATCGGTGGTTCATCGGATGGGGTGGGCCGCGCGCTGCAGGAAGCTGGCCGCGAACACCAGGTCGTCCTCATCGGCCACGGCCTCACCCCCGACACCCGCGCCCTGCTGATCAACGGCACCATGGACGCCGTCATCACCCAAAGCCACCTGGGCATCATCATGAGCTGCATCCGCATGTTCAGCAATCTGCGCGACCAGCTCGACACGATGACGGCGGTGGACATTGTGCGGAGTCAGGTTATTTTTCGGGAAAATTTACCCTGAGGGGCGGGGTGCCCCATTGCGGTACACGCGCCAAGCACAGACCTAACTCACACACCTCCTGTAGCTAGAATCCACTCCCAAATGCTCTTCAGCGGAATCCCCCGCCTCCCCCAACCCGAGGAATGACATGCATCCTGTACCGCGCTTGGCACAACAGCTTGTGGCTGAATGGGCTGAAGACCTGGTCCCAGTCCTTGGCCGCTCTGTTGAAGAAATACAGCAAAAGGGCCTGGGCGCAGCAGATTTTCCATCGAACGGAAGCCTGCACATCAAACTGATGGACGGCTCGTTTGTTCATTTCAAACACGCATTCCATGTGGTCAATACGCAGAAGTTCGCGATTGCGGTGTTCACGGAACACTGCGGCTACCATGTCTTCCCCTTCCATGAAGCCGAGGTGTCTCGTATCCAGCGCGAGGTTCTGTTTGTGCAAGAGTTTTAGGGATCTATCCATTCCCGCAACCTACCGATCCCAACGCGCCGGTCGCCTCCCTCACATCTCATCAATCGCCGTACTTGCAGCGCTGCCCTGCGCCCCCGCCAGCCCTTCCCCCGCCTCAATCGCAAAGCGCTCCCGGCAGTTGATGTAGAAGCTCGCGCCAAAGCGCCCGACAGGGAAGAACTCCTGCAGGCGTACGCGCCATTTTTCGGTGTCGACCAGGCCGTCGCGCACGGCCAGCCATTGCACCCGGCCGATGAAGACGTAGCGGCTGGGGGTTTCCAGGGTTTCGTGCAGCACGCATTCAAAGGCGACGGGGGCTTGGACGATGCGTGGGGGGCGCACGCTTTGGGAGGGGGTGGCGGTCAAGCCCGTGTGGTCCAGTTCGCTCTCGTGCGGTGCCAGGCGGTCGCCGCAGCGGTGCATCGCGGCGGCCATGGCTTCGTCGGCGATGTGCACCACAAACTCCTTGTCGCGCAAGATGTTGGTGGCGGTGTCTTTTTGCGCCGTGTCCTGCAGCTTGTTCACGCTCAGCATCACCACCGGCGGGTCCTCGCCCATCATGTTGAACATGCTGAAAGGGGCGGCATTGATGGTGCCGTCTGCCCCAAGGGTCGTCACCAGGGCAATCGGGCGCGGCACGATCAGGCTGGCCATCAGCTTGTAGCGTTCGTAGGTGCCCAGCTGGGCAAAGTCGATCTCGGTCATGGGCGCTTTCTCATCGTCTGAATGGCGCATTTTGCTTGCAATTGCCATGCCGGGCCGGCGCCGCCCCAGTAGCCGACCAAGCATGTATACAAGCTGCACCAAGCAGATGCGCGGCCATGCATCTGCGCGTGCACGCTGCTGCAGTTGCTACCCGGCATTTGCACCAGCCTGGTGCAACTACGCACGCCAATACAGGGGCTTACAAACTGGCACCGATCTTGCAAACGACCTTGTATGCAACATCGGAGGCCCCCCCATGCACAAGCGCAGTTTTCTGAAGACCACCGTCGCCGCTCTGGCACTGTCCTGGGGTGCGGCCCAGGCGGCAGATATGCCCATCAAGTTCCAGCTCGACTGGCGCTTTGAAGGGCCAGCCGCTTTCTTTTTGCAGCCGGTCGCGCAAGGCCTGTTCAAGGCCCAGGGCCTGGATGTGACGGTGGATGCCGGCAATGGATCGGGCGGTGCCGTGCAGCGCGTGGCATCGGGCACCTACGACATGGGCTTTGCCGACCTGGCCTCGGTGATGGAGTTCCATGCCAACAACCCCGATGCGCCCAATAAGCCCGTCGCCGTGATGGTGGTCTACAACAACACGCCGGCCTCGGTGATGGCGCTCAAGAAGTCGGGCATCAAGACCCCCGCCGATCTGGCTGGCAAAAAGCTGGGCGCACCGGTGTTCGATGCCGGCCGCAAGGCCTTCCCCATTTTTGAAAAGGCCAATGGTGTGAGCAACGTGGCCTGGACGGCGATGGACCCGCCGCTGCGCGAAACCATGCTGGTGCGCGGCGATGTGGATGCCATCACCGGCTTTACCTTTACCAGCCTGCTGAACCTGGAGGCACGCGGCGCCAAGGCCAGCGATGTGGTGGTGATGCAGTACGCCGACTATGGCGTCAAGCTCTACGGCAACGTGATCATCGCCAGCCCCAGGATGATCCAGGAGCGGCCCGAGGCGATCAAGAAGTTCCTGACCGCCTTTGCCCAGGGCGCCAAGGGCGTGATCGCCAACCCGGCCCAGGCGATCCAGTCCGTCAAGGCGCGTGATGGCATCGCCAATGTGGCGCTGGAGACGCGCCGCCTGCAGCTGGCGATCGACACCGTCATCAACAGCGCCGATGCCCGCAAGGAAGGCTTTGGCCGTCTGGACAGCAGCCGCCTGAGCCTGATGGCCGCCCAGGTCTCCGATGCCTATGGCACCAAGACCCGTGTCAAGGCCGAAGACGTCTGGAACGGCAGCTTTCTGCCGCCCGCCGCCGTGCTGGATGTGCTCCCCAAAAAGTAAGCCTTCCCAAGCCTCTCCCCCTTTGCCCCCACCACCTGACGAGACCATCCCGTGAAAAAACGCAGCTTCCTCCACGCATCCCTGGCCCTGCTGGCCGCCGCCAGCACCTGCAGCGCCCTGGCCCAGCCGCTGACACCGCTCAAGTTCCAGCTCGACTGGC
Organism: Comamonas sp. MYb21; assembly: GCF_037479395.1. Classification (NCBI taxonomy): domain Bacteria; kingdom Pseudomonadati; phylum Pseudomonadota; class Betaproteobacteria; order Burkholderiales; family Comamonadaceae; genus Comamonas; species Comamonas sp. MYb21. The sequence continues at coordinate 23,623 of NZ_JBBGZC010000001.1, forward strand.
GCTTTGAAGGCCCGGCCGCCCTCTTTGTGCACCCCGAGCAAAAGGGCTACTTCAAGCAGGCAGGCCTGGATGTGACGGTGGAAGCGGCCAGCGGCGCAGGCGCGATCCAGCGCGTGGCCTCGGGCACGCATGACCTGGGCTTTGCCGACCTGGCTGCGCTGATGGAGTTCCATGCCAACAACCCCGATGCGCCGATAAAGCCCGTGGCCATCATGGTGATCTACAACACCACACCCGCATCGGTGATGGCGCTGAAGAAATCGGGCATCACCAAGGCCAGCGACCTGACCGGCAAGAAGATGGGCGCGCCGATTTTTGATGCCGGCCGCCGCACGTTCCCAATCTTTGCGCAGGCCAATGGCGTGGGCGCCGTGCAGTGGACGACGATGGACCCACCGCTGCGCGAAACCATGCTGGTGCGCGGCGATCTGGATGCCGTCACCGGCTACACCTTCACCAGCCTGCTTAACCTGGAGGCGCGTGGCATCAAGGCCGAGGACGTGGTGGTGCTGCCCTATGCCACCCATGGCGTGCAGCTCTACGGCAATGTCATCATCGCCAGCCCCAAGCTGATTGCCGAGAAGCCCGAAGCGGTGCGCGCCTTCCTCAAGGCGTTTGCCAAGGGCGCCAAGGAGGCGATTGCCGATCCGCAGGCCGCCATTGCCTCGCTCAAGGCCAAGGATGGCCTGGTCAATGTGCCGTTGGAGGTGAAGCGCCTCAAGCTCACCATCGACACCGCCATCGACAGCAAGGGCGCGCGCGAAGAAGGCTTTGGCCAGCTGCGTACCGAGCGCCTGGGCCTGATGGCCGAGCAGGTGGCCAAGGCCTACGAAACCAAGAACCCCGTGCCTGCGCAAGCGGTCTGGAATGGCAGCTTCCTGCCCAGCGCTGCCGAGCTGGACATCCTCCCCAAGCGCTGATCTTGCCGCCTGCAGGGCGCTGCCCGCGCCCTGCCCATTTGAAGACGATTGCACCCTATGACGGCCTCCCTCCAAGACCCTGCCTTTGTTGAGTTTCGCGATGTCTGGCTGGCTTACAACGACGAGTTGCAGGCCAAGAACCAGTTCGCCGTCGAAGCCATTGACCTGCAAGTGCGCCGTGGCGAGTTCATCGCCATTGTCGGCCCCTCGGGCTGCGGCAAATCCACCTTCATGAAGCTGGCCACCGGCCTGCGCATGCCCAGCATCGGCAAGATCCGCATCGATGGCCAGCCCGTCACCGGCCCGCTCAAGATATCGGGCATGGCCTTCCAGTCGCCATCCCTCTTGCCCTGGCGCACCACGGTCGACAACGTACTGCTGCCGCTGGAGATCGTTGAACCCCACCGCAGCCAGTTCAAGGCCCGGCGCCAGGAGTACGAAGAGCGCGCCCGCCGACTGCTGCAAAAGGTCGGCCTGGCGGGCTATGAGGACAAGTTCCCCTGGGAGCTGTCAGGCGGCATGCAGCAGCGCGCCAGCATCTGCCGCGCCTTGATCCATGAGCCCAAGATGCTGCTGCTGGACGAGCCCTTTGGCGCCCTCGATGCCTTCACCCGCGAAGAGCTGTGGTGCATCCTGCGCGATCTGCATGCCGAGCAGCAGTTCAACGTCATCCTCGTCACGCATGACCTGCGCGAATCGGTGTTCCTGGCCGACTCCATCTATGTGATGAGCAAGAGCCCCGGCCGCTTTGTGGTGCGCCGCGATATCGATATCCCCCGCCCGCGCGATCTGGAGCTGACCTACACCAAAGAGTTCAGCGACATCGTGCATGAGCTGCGTGGCCACATCGGCGCGATGCGCAAGACCGGCACCGTGATCAACCAGTAAGCGCCCAGGCCCATTCACTTATGTACAAGCTCAACAACCCCAAGCTCGAACGCTGGTCGCCCTGGCTGCTGCTTGCCGCCGTGGTCATCGTCTGGCAAATCATCTGCTCGGCCTTCCAGGTGTCGGAGTTCATCTTCCCCAGCCCCTTGCTGATCTGGCAGCAGTTTCTGGAGTTCCACGCCGTCATCGCCGCGCATGCCTGGCGCACCTTCTGGGTGACGATGGCCGGCTTTGGCGTGGCCATCGTCGTCGGCGTGTTGCTGGGCTTTTTGATTGGCAGCTCGCGCCTGGCCTATGCCGCCGTCTACCCGCTGATGACTGCGTTCAATGCCCTGCCCAAGGCCGCCTTTGTGCCCATCCTTGTGGTCTGGTTTGGCATCGGCATTGGCCCGGCCATCCTCACCGCGTTTCTGATCAGCTTCTTCCCCATCATGGTCAACATCGCCACCGGCCTGGCCACCTTGGAGCCTGAGCTGGAAGACGTTTTGCGCGTACTCGGCGCCAAGCGCTGGGATGTGTTGATCAAGGTCGGCCTGCCCCGCTCGCTGCCCTACTTCTACGGCTCGCTCAAGGTTGCCATCACCCTGGCCTTTGTCGGCACCACCGTGTCCGAGATGACCGCCGCCAACGAAGGCATTGGCTACCTGCTGATCTCTGCGGGCTCATCCATGCAAATGGGCCTGGCTTTTGCGGGCCTGTTGGTGGTGGGCGCGATGGCGATGGTGATGTATGAGCTGTTCAGCTTTGTCGAGAAGCGGACTACCGCATGGGCGCACCGAGGCGCGAACAACCACTAAAGCGGATCGACGCTTTCTGGCGGAATCACAGCAACCACAACCAAGGGGCCCGTTCCATGAATGGGCCCCTTGGTGTTTGGTGACAGCGGCTAAGAGTCGCTAACACGACCCAGCAAACCGAAGGTTTGCGATTGAGACTAGGCGTCCCCGACTAGGCGTCGAGCCGCAGGCAGTACAGTAGTACGACAAGGTTCGGCAACGACGTATCAAGGGTTGTGTTAGCGACTCTAAATCTGCACCGCGCGGCCGATGAACTGGATCGGCCCCGTCGGCTTGCCAATCGGCGATCCGCCCGCAGGCTCCAGGGTCAGCTCAAACAGCTGGTTGGGCTGCAGTGGTGGCAGCTTGTCCACAGGCACCTCAATCGCTTCACCGGGTTTGACGAGGCCGAGCGACACCGGCGCGCTCCAGCCATCGGCCTTGGTCCAGAACTGCAGCGATTTCTCGGCCGGCACCACATCGGTACCCAGCGGCACCAGGCGCAAACGATCAGACGCCTGGGCCTGCACCAGCCAGCCAGGGGCCTGGCTTTGCGGCGCGGCCAGCACCACAAAGTAGCGTGCGGGCCCTGGTACGGGGGCGGGGCTCAGCACCAGCACACCGGCCAGCACCGCAGCGGCAGCAAAACCGCTGCCGGCCAGGCCACGCCACAGCGCCAGGCTGTCCCAATGCCACCAACGGCGCGGCACTGCGGCGGCGGCGCGCTGCGGCTCGGCTGCGGGCCACAGGCTGGCGGTAATGCGCGGCCACAGGCCCGTGCTCGGCTCTTGCGGCGGGGCCAGAGTGGTCAAGGGTTGCAGGCGCTGCTCCCAGGCATCCACGGCGGCGCGCAGCTCCGGGTCATGCGGCAGTCGCTCTTCAATCGCGCGGCGTTGTGCGGCACTCTGCGTGCCCAGCACATACTGTCCGGCCAGCGTCTGCAGGTCGTCCGGGCTATCGCCATCGGGCGGCAAATGGTGGTTGGTATCGGCGCTCATTGCATGCATTCCCGCAGGGCGCGCAGGCCCCTTTGTATCCACGCTTTGACGGTTCCCAGCGGGGCCTGCACCCGCGCTGCAATCTCGCTGTGGCTGCAGCCATCCACATAGGCATGCAGCAGGCATTCACGGCGCTGCGGCTCCAGCCCTTCGAGGCACTGGCCCAGTCGGCCCAGCTGGGCCTGGCGGTCAAGGGCATCGCCCTCTTCCTGCCAGGCAGCCATCGCGGCGCTGGCCTCATAGGCAGCGGCCGTCGGCTCATCCAGTGTGCTTTCGCGGGCGCTGCTGCGCACCCGGTTCAATGCGGCGTGCCGAACAATGCTATAGATCCAGCCTCTAGCCGCACCCCGTGCCGCATCAAAACTGTGCGCCTTGCTCCAGATCGCCACAAAGGCATCGTGCAGCACATCCTCTGCCGCTGCGCGGCTGCGCACAATGCGCATCGCCACCCCCAGCAGATAGCGCGACTCTTGCTCATAGATACGCTGCAGCGCATGGCGGTCGCCACGCGCGCAAGCTTCTAGCGCCAAAGCATGGTCAAAATTGTCGTCGGTCACAGAAGCGGCAGGCGGCATGAAGGCAATCCACGAAGAAGGAAAGGGGAGGAAATCCTTCTTCGAGTGTAGCCGCTATAAAACAGAAACTTACATTGGCTTCCAGAAGATGTAGTCAGCTTGGTACTGCACCACCGTCTTTTGGCCCTTTTGTGCTGGCGTGCAAGGCTTGTCAGCCGGTGCCACACCGCCCTTCAATGCCACGCGCTGGATATGGCTTACGCCTACCAGGGCACCGCTGCCCATCGCAGGGTTGGCCTTCACCAATTGGTACGGCAGGTTGCCGGCACCCGATGGCGCCACGGCCAGCTGCGTTGCCGTCAGCTTGGAGCCGTCGTTCGCTTCCCAGGTGGCAGGCGGGCCATAGTAGCGGCCCACCGTCTTGCCAGCGCGGTCCTTCAGCACGGCATCCGGGCCCACAAACACCCATTCGGTCTGGCCGGGGGCATTGGCCTTGTCGCGGCATTCGTAGGTGATGTCACCGCTACCCACTGTTTCCCACGCCACTTTGTGGCCCGCTGGCACCTGGATGGCCGCTGGCAGCGAAGTCTGCGAGAAAGCCATTTCCTTTTTGTGCATCGAGCCGCAGGCGGTGAGCAGGCCGATGGAAGCCACTGCGGTGGCGATGGCGGCGATACGGGGAGCTGTGCGAGAGGTCAACATACGAGTTCTCCTAAGTGAGGGGGACAGGACGAGAGTGAAAACAGCGCTAATTAATGTGCTGTTAGTGGTACTAGTCGCCAGTTGCGGGAATGGATGCAGTGGATGCAAAAAAATTTTGCGCTGCCTGCATCCCACCCCTGCTCTCCCTCTTCGCTCCCTCTTTACAAGCGTCTCTCTATTTGTTGAATCCACTGCGCCACCCGCTGCGTATTCCAAACAGCCGCAACGTTTTTCGGCTGAACATCCCAACGCAAGGAGCATCTCATGGCCTCGATCCAAAGTACGCGCAAACTGGTCTCTTATGGCATGGCTTTCATGGTGGCAAGCACCACAATGGCAGCGATCGCCAAAGACGTGATGGTGGGCGGCGCGCCCATGCTACCCACCAAGGACATCATCGACAACGCCGTCAACTCCAAAGACCACACCACTTTGGTGGCAGCGGTCAAGGCAGCAGGCCTGGTGGATACGCTGAAGGGCCCCGGACCCTTCACCGTGTTTGCCCCGACTAATGCCGCCTTTGCAGCGCTGCCAGCCGGCACCGTAGACAGCCTGCTCAAGCCCGAGAACAAGGGAATGCTCACCACTGTGCTGACCTACCACGTGGTGGCAGGCAAGTGGGATGCCGCAGCGATCAGCAAGATGATCAAAGATGGCGGAGGCATGGCCAGCATCAAGACCGTCAGCGGCGGCACCCTGGTCGCCAAAGCCCAAGGCTCCAAGGTCATGCTGACGGACGAAAAAGGCGGCACCGCCACCGTCACCATCCCCGATGTCTACCAATCGAATGGCGTGATCCATGTGATCGACAAGGTGCTGCTGCCTAAATAAGGCTGGCATCTGCTGATGGGGCCGCTGCAGCGCATGCAGGGCAGCGGCACCCCGCTGCAGGCCGCCGATAAGGGCCTGCGGCTTTGACGTTTGCGTGCTGGCATATACAGGCCGGCATCAAGCAGATCGCCCCGCTGCGGCAGGTGTAGCCACAGCATCTATAGTGGCCAGCCGTTTGGCCAAAAACCCGGCATAGCCATCCATTGCGCCTAGGGCGCAGGCAGCGCCCCTGGGCTGGAGTACAGTAAGCGCCATCTTGCGGCCTGGCAGCAGCCAGCGCCCACTCCCAGCAACCAGCTCCTGCCCACGCATGCCGATCTCCTTCACGCCCGTCAAGGCCGCCAACTCCCTCGCCGACCAAGTGGCCCAGGCGCTGGAGGCCAGCATTCGGCAAGGGCAAATGCAACCGGGCGACCGCCTGCCCACAGAGCTGTTGTTGGTGGCGCAGTTTGGGGTGAGCCGCACCGTAGTGCGAGAAGCCCTTTCCCGCCTCAAATCCAGCGGCCTGGTCGCCTCCCGCCAAGGCAGCGGCGTCTTTGTACAAGCCCCTAGGGCCGAACCGCTGGACCTGGAAAAAGGCCACGCCGCCTCGCAAGAGGCCGTCGTCCAAATCGTAGAAGTGCGCCGCGCGCTGGAGGCCGAAGTGGCAGAACTGGCCGCTGCCCGCCGCAGCACCGCCGATCTGCGCCGCATCCGCACTGGCGTCAAGGCCTTGGCCAAGGCGGTGGCCAATGGCCAAGACGGCGTAGCCGAAGACGTCGCCCTGCACCGCGTCATCGCCCAGGCCTCCGGCAACCCTTTCCTGCTCAGTACCTTGGATTACCTGTCGCAGGTGCTGGCGGGTGCCACGCGCATCACCCGCGCCAATGAGGCGCGGCGGCAGGATTTTGCGGCTGCCGTGACGCAAGAGCATGCGCGGATTGTGGAGGCGATTGAGGCGGGGGATCCGGCGGCTGCACGGGCGGCAGCAACCGCGCATATGAATAACGCGATTGACCGGATCCGGCAGGCAGATCCGGCGTTTTGGCGGCAGGATGGGGAACGGTTGGCGCGGGTGTTGTTGGGGGGCAAGGGGTAGCTGTCGCATCCCGGACGATCATATGGTCGTTTACTGAATAGTTCAGGATGTATTTGGTACCAGCGCTTCATGGTCTGCATGGGCGTTTTACTTTGCAGCGCTGATTGCGGTAACTGGTGGTTGTACAAGGCCACGTAGCGCATCTGGGCGCTCTCGCATGACTGGCAAACAAACGATCGGTGAACTCTTTACCGTTGTCGGTAAGCAGCCTGGTTATCTTGATCGGACAGGCTTTGTGCAAGGCCCTCAAGAATGCCTTGGCTCCCGCTGCCGTCTTGGCAGGCTTGATCTGCACAAATACCCAGCGCGTGGCCCTGTCAATGGCCACGAACAAATAGCGGCGCTTGGATTCGTTCTGCATCTGGGGCTAGGACTTCACATCCATGTGCAAATAGCCGGGCACATAGCTCTTAAAAGCCTTGTGCGTCTCTTTCGGCTCGGCGGGCTTGAGAGCGTTGAGATTCCCCACGCCGTGCCGTCGTAGGCACCGGTCCAAGCCTGAGCGCGATACCGTGCTGCAGATGAACTCGCGGGTGACGGCTAGCAAGTCATCGAGCGGTAGTAGCAGGGCTCGGCGAAGGTGTACCACCACAATTTCTTGCGCGGGTTTGAGCTGTGTCCGCAGCCGATGTGCGGTGTGAGAGCGGTCTTGCACGCTTTCGCGCTTCTTCCATTTGTAGACCGTCTGCTCGGTAATGCCAAAACGCTGGGCCAGCACGCTGGCGGTCTCATCGCTGGCAGCGATATGGGCACGCACTGCTGGGGTGGTGCGTGCATTCTTGTGCAGGGCTATTTGCATGACAAGCTCCCAGTGGACTGCACTGACTGTACAAGCTCGCGCAGTACTTCGCGAGCCATGAACAGTGGATAGCGATATTTATCTATGCAATCATCCGGGATGCGGCATTTACCCACCAGAATCATTTAATAGGCGTGGGAACAATAATTGCATCTTCATCAATTTTATAAGGTTGACCTGCCATAACTTTTTTAAGCAGGTCAATAAACATATCGGAGTATTTATGTGATTTACTAGTTTTAGCAACTCCAAACTTTACATTCACATGATATTTATTGTCATAACTTTTAATATTTACCCCTGTGTCATTTTCTATTATTTTTATTAAATCATTAACACGCTTCCAGCTCGGCAAGCCAAGCTTCTTATACACTTCAGTAATAACATATTGATGTGTAAGATTTATTTTTGAAGAATCCCCTACTGAGGTTACTCCGAAGAGGTTAGCAAAATTCTCACCCGTGTCCACAGCATGCTCCAGCATTTTGAAATCAATTTCAACTTGCTTTTTAGGAATGTCTGACCTTACAAGGTCAACTGCACGTGCCATCAATGCACGTAGAAGTTTAGTGTCAATTTTAGAAAGATTACCCGCCTGCCCAAATGCTTTAAAAACCCATTCAAATGAATTTGCAGTGATGCTTTTAATTCTAATATTTCTATCATTAGTCACTGCCAGCACTTTGTCACGCGGAGGATAAGATTTATCAGTCAGATTTTTATCCCATTCCAATATATATATATTAGGAACCAACTCGTATTCCTGAGCGCGAATCATCCTATCGACGTCTGCCAAAATTTTCTTAATATTAGGATCGCCTGCTCTATACCCAATAAAAATCAATGGATGCTCAATAAAATATGTCAGCAATTTTGCGCTTAGATATTTATGATCCTCCTCAAACCTTATATAATCCTCCTCATTGATTACTATACTTTCAGGCAACGACACGCAGCCGTGAATTTTAAAAATTTCACCAATGGCTAGAAATGGCTTACGAAGAATTTGCTGGCTGATGACCCGCTCGTAACCTGGAAATAGCGGCTCAATAACTTCATCGTAATTTGTTGTTACTACAGCATGGGCACTGATTGCCTTTAAAGCAGCAATCTCCGCATCCAATTCTAAAGAACCATAGGATCCATTTTCATCTACGCCAATTCCAGCCAAGACTTGACCAATGGTATGCTTTATGAAGATATCACTTGGAACATTTGCTATAAAATACTCAGGTGGGAAATTTTTCTTTCCTTCATTCCAAGCCCATTCGTGGTATAGCTGTGTAAATATAGATCCGATCTTCATCAGATCATTACCATATGCCTGTTTATAGTAGGCAAAATCCTTATCTATTTTCGGACATCTTTCGGCAAGAAGCATAAGGAGTTCCTCCCAATTCGGACCAGCGGCATATCGCTTGGAGAAGCCCGATCCAATAAACAATATTGGCTGACAACTCGCATCTGCAATTATCTTTGCAACATCAGCAGTAACTTCTTCCTGATACTGCGCATAATCCATTGGCATAGCAACCTCAAATCTTTCAAAACAATGTATTTAATTTAACGAATATTATTTACAATCATTCACACAAGCTTGAACATAGCATTAAAAAATCCAACCTGATAAAAATGCATCAAACTTGCTTATATGCACAAATTTCGAATAATCAATCAAATTATAATTATTTAAATGATATTGATGATTTCATCGTTATCAAACCCAACCTATTCAAATAGAATTTTTAATCCTCATCGTCACCCATAATCCCCAAATGCTGCGCAATACTTTTCTTCTTAAAGGTCAACCCATTGACAATATAATTCCTTGGGCCAATTTTTTTAAAATGCCGTAACCCCGTTTCTCCTGATTTATTTATTCTCTTACCACTTACATTCCAATGAATAGGCTCATTTTCCTCAATCATTTTAAAAAATTCAACATCAAATCCGATTTCTTCAACGATCCCTTTTTTACCTGCTTCAATCTCAACCGTCTCACCAATGCTAATTGGACAAGTATTTTTAGCTTTATCCAAAAAAAGACTATTTAACTCTGTAATCTTAAGATCTTGTTCGGCCTTAAGGCAACGAATCTCAGAACGGAGGGATTCTATTTTTTCGTCTAAATCCATATATCGCTTTCAATAAAATTTTATTACGACTCAGCTACTTAATATTGCAAAAATTCTGAATGCATTCACTTAAGGTTTTACATCAATCTGCAAGAATCAATTAACCACGCTCGAATTACTTTGCAAAATATATTTACATCAATCAGCCTTTTTGAAAATTGATTAGATATAATAATTCCAGATGTCATTTTTACTTCCCTTCACTCCCGGCGCAAACAAATAATCAATTAAAATATTTATTCCCGTCAGAGACTAGCGCGACCTTTGCTACGGTAAATTTAAAAATATTATTTATTCACGCCGTATGAAACTTCTGATCTGATGATTTGGATTTAATGATAGACACCAAATAAATATAAATAGTCAATCAAGATTCGATTAAAAAAGAAAACGGCAATGCATAAGAAATTAACGACGTCATCTGCGGATCACTTAAGCGCTATTGCCTAACAGCCTATGTAGCTAATAGTAACAGCGATTCAGTAGTTGAAGATAGTTATTTGATTCCGATCTCGCCATTACGCGTTGATCCAAAACGCCCCCCCACTCCCGCACCCCAACAAGGCAAACTCTGACGCCCACCCCCTCCCCCGCAGCCGCAGAATTTGCCCATGCTCGCTGCTTCTGCATCTGCCAACGCCCCACCCGCTGACGTCATCACCTTGACCGACAAAGGTCTGTACTGCGCGGCTGGGGATTTTTTTATTGATGCCTGGAAGCCGGTGCACCGCACTTTTGTCACCCACGGCCACTCGGACCATGCCCATGTGGGGATGGGCGAGTACTACTGCAGCACAAACAGCGAGCCGATATTGCGGTGGCGGCTGGGGGAGCAGAACATCCATGCGCTGCCGTTTGGGCAGACGATCACGATGGGGGAGGTGCAGGTGTCGCTGCACCCGGCGGGGCACATTCTTGGTTCCGCCCAGGTTCGGGTGCAGCATGGCGATGCGGTGTGGGTGTTTACGGGCGACTTCAAGCGCGAGCCGGACCCGACCTGTGAGGCGTTTGAGCTGCTACGCTGCGACACCCTGATTTGCGAGGCGACCTTTGCCTACCCGGTGTACGCCTGGCCCACGATGGCCCATGAGGTGGAGCGCATAGAGCGCTGGGTGGCGCATTGCAAGGAGCAAGGCAAGGCGGCAGTGCTGTATGCCTACAGCCTGGGCAAGGCCCAACGGGTGCTGGCGGGCTTGGCTGGCAAGCTGGATGCGCCCGTATTGCTGCATGGCGCGATGGCGCGCGGCACCGATATTTACCGGCAGGCAGGCATTGCGCTGGCCGCTACCGAGATGGTGGCCGATGTGCCCACCGATACCGATTTTGCCGGCCGCATGGTGCTGGCACCGCCCTCCGCGCAAGATTCCGCCTGGCTCAAGCGCTTTAAACAGGTGGAGCAAGGCTTTGCCTCGGGCTGGATGCTGCTGCGCGGCAACCGGCGGCGGCGCAATATGCAGCGCGGCTTTGTGATATCGGACCATGCCGATTGGCAGGAACTCATTGACACCATTACCGAAAGCGGCGCCCAGCGGGTGCTGGCCACCCATGGCAATACCGATGCGCTGATCCCCTACCTGCAGAGCCTGGGGATTCAGGCGGAGCGGCTGCGCACCGCCTATGGCGACGAAGAGGAGGCGGCCGAATGAACCGCTTTGTGGCGCTGTACCAGTTGCTGGATGAGGCCTCCGGCACGCGCGACCGCGAACTGGCCCTGCAGCAGTACTTTGCCGGCGCCACTGCGGCCGAAGCGACCTGGGCCGTCTATGTGCTGAGCGGCGGCAAGGTGAACACCGGCAAGAACCGGCTGGCCACCACCACCGAGCTGCGCAGCTGGGTGAGCGAGCTGACCGCCCTGCCGCTGTGGCTGGTGGAAGAGAGCTACCGCCAAGTGGGCGATTTGGCGGAGACCTTGTCGTTGTTGGTAGCGGCCTGGCAAAAGCAAGGTATCAACCATCCTGAGCTGGCTACTGCGCCCGGCGCTGCCGTTGCCCCCGATGCTGATGCGCCCTGGCATGCCTCATTGCTGGGCGCGGTCTTCAAGCCTCCCGACAACGACAGCCGCCTGGACGAATGGACCGAGCAGTTTTTGCTGCCGCTGGTGGCCGCCGATACCGAGCAGCGCAAGCGCGCGATCCAGCAGGCCTGGCAGCAGCTCGATACCCCCTCGCGCCTGGTCTTCAACAAGCTGCTGACAGGATCGCTGCGCGCAGGCGTCAACAAGCGAAGCCTGCAAAACAGCCTGGCACCGCTGGTGGGAATATCTGCCGCCGATATGGCGCACCGCATGGTGGGCGAATGGCTGCCCAGCGCCCAGGCCTATGAGGCCTTGATGGACCCGGACACCAGCGCGCAGCTGCTGGATAAGCCCTACCCCTTCTACCTCGCCTCCCCCTTGCCGCAAGAGCCAGAAGCCTTGGGCGACCCCAAGGACTGGCTGGCCGAATGGAAATGGGATGGCATACGGGTGCAGCTGGTGCGGCGCCAGGGCCATGCGCCCTATTTGTGGTCGCGCGGTGAAGAACGGCTGGATGGCCGCTTTCCCGAGCTGGAAGCCGCCGCTGCACTGCTGCCACGCGACATGGTGCTGGATGGTGAATTGCTGGCCTGGGATTACGAGCAGAACAAGCCGCTGGGCTTTGTCGCGCTGCAAAGCCGCATTCAAAAGCGCAAGCCTTCTGCCAAGCTGATGCAGACCGTGCCGGCGCGCATATTGTTTTACGACCTGTTGGAATTTGAAGGCGAAGACCTGCGCGCCCAGCCGCTGCAGCAGCGCCGTGCCAGGCTGGAAGAGGTGATCAACCAGGCCCAGCTGCCCGCACTGGGCCTGTCGCCCCAATTGCCGTTTGATGACTGGGAGGCACTGGCCCCGCTGCGCAATAGCGCTGCAGAGCGCAACGCCGAAGGGCTGATGCTCAAGGCGCTGGCCTCCCCCTACAAGGAAGGCCGGCGCCGGGGCGATTGGTGGAAGTGGAAGGTGGACCCGTTCAGCATCGATGCGGTGCTGATCTATGCCCAAAGCGGCAGCGGCCGCCGCAGCACCTTGCACACCGACTACACCTTTGCGGTGTGGAGCGGCGATGCGCTGGTGCCTGTCGCCAAGGCCTACTCGGGCCTTACCGATGTGGAGATTTTGCGGCTGGACAAATGGATCCGCAGCCACACGCTGGAGCGCTTTGGGCCGGTGCGCTCTGTAACGCCCAGCCTCGTGTTTGAGATTGCGTTTGAAGGCGTGAACCGCTCGACCCGCCATAAATCGGGCGTGGCGGTGCGCTTTCCGCGCATCTTGCGTTGGCGCGAGGACAAGACCGCGCAAGACGCCGACCAATTGGGCGCCTTGCTGGAGTTGGCCGATGGCTGACCTAGACAACACCACGGCCCCCAGCGACCGCGCAATGCAGCGCGCGGCCAAGCGCTGGCGCGACTGGTTGAAGGCGCAGGACATAGGCGCGGCCGTCTTCCAGCAACAGGCCTGGCGCGCTTATGCGGATGGGCACAGCGGTCTGGTATCGGCCCCCACCGGGCGGGGCAAGACTTTGGCGGCGCTGGGCGGGCCCTTGATGCAGGCGATGGCCGAGGCCGAGACGCCCGAAGGCCGCGCAGCACATGGGCCGCGCATGCTCTGGGTAACGCCCCTTCGCGCCCTGGCCAGCGATACCCGCGAACGCATCACCGGCCCGGTAGCAGCCGTGCTGCCCCACTGGCAAGTAGCGATGCGCACGGGTGATGCCACATCGCGCGACAAGCGCCTGACCGACACCGGCAAGGCGCAGTTGGTGGTGATCACGCCTGAATCCCTGGCCTTGTTGCTGAGCCATGAGCGCAGCCGCGAGCAGTTCAGCCAGCTGCGCTGCATTGTGGTGGATGAGTGGCATGAGCTCTTGCCCAGCAAGCGCGGCGTGCTGCTGCAGCTGAACCTGGCACGCATCCAGGCGCTCGCACCTGCCGCGCAGGTCTGGGGCCTGTCGGCGACGATTGGCAATCTGCAAGAGGCCAGCGATGTGCTGTTGAGCGCCTGGCAGGTGCAGCAACCAGCGCTGATCCAGGATAGGCGGCCCAAGCCTTTTCACCTGCACAGCATCACCCCGCCGCTGGGCACGCGCATGCCCTGGGCGGGGCATTTGGGCCTGGCCAATCTGGGCGAGGTGGCCAAGCTGGTGTTCAGCGCGCCCAGCACCATTGTGTTTACCAACACCCGCGCCCAGGCCGAGCTGTGGCACACGGCGCTGGCGAGCATATGGCCGGAAGATGCCGAGACACTGGCGATCCACCATGGCTCGCTGGACCAGGGCGTGCGGCAGTCGGTAGAGCAGCGCTTGCGCGCAGGCAGCTTGCGCTGTGTGGTGGCGACCAGCAGCCTGGATTTGGGCGTGGACTTTCCGGCGGTCGAGCGCGTGATCCAGATTGGCGGCGCACGGTCTGTGGCCCGCATGGTGCAGCGCGCCGGCCGCGCCAAGCACCGGCCCGGCGCTGCCGTGCATGTGGAGGCCGTGGCCACCCAGGCGATGGACCTGGCAGAGTTTGCCGCCGTGCGCGAGCTGGCCGAGGTCCAGGCGTATGAGCGGCGCGAGCCCCTGCGCCTGTGCTTTGATGTGCTGAGCCAGCATGCAATGAGCGCGGCGCTGGCGGGGGGATTCAGGCCGCCGGAGCTGCTGGCCGAGGTGCGGCGCACAGCGGCTTTTTGTGATCTGAGCGATGCGCAGTGGCAGGCGGTGCTGGCGTTTTTGCAGCATGGCAGCGATTCGCTCGTGCAATACCCGCAGTACGAGCGCCTGCACTGTGCCGATGGCCTGTGCCAGCCAGCCAACACCGGCGTGGTGCGCATGCACCGCATGTCGATCGGCACCATCACCGCGCATGGCGCAGTCAATGTGCAGTACCTGCGCGGCGCGCGGCTGGGCTCGGTCGAAGAGGCGTTTATCGCGCGCCTGAACGCTGGCGATGTGTTTAACTTTGCCGGCCGCAGCCTGGTGCTGGTGCGGCTGGAGAACAACACCGCCTGGGTGCGCCGCAGTGCCCAGGTGGGCCTGCTGACCCCCGCCTGGGCGGGCTCGCTGATGCCCATGTCCTCATCCCTGGGCGAGCGCATGCAGCAGCTGCTGAGCACGGCCGCTGCCAGCCCTGCCGCCGATGACGCACCCCACGCCCGTGAGCTGCAATGGCTGCAGCCCTTGCTGCAGCTGCAAAACCAGCGCTCGCTGGTGCCGGGTGCGGGCCAGCTGCTGATCGAGCAGGTGGGCCAAACCCAAGCCCCCCAGGCGGGCAAGGCGGCGCCGCTGTTTGTCTATCCTTTTGCCGGCCGTGTCGCGCATGAGGGGCTGGCGGTGCTGATTGCCACGCGCCTGGCGCATCGGCAAGCCAATACCTTTGCCTGGGCCTGCAATGAGATCGGGCTGATGGTCCAGCCCACCTTGCCCATCGATGCGAATACGGTGGACTGGGCAGAGATTTTCAAGCAGGACGGGCTCGACACCGATCTGCGCTCAGCGGTGAACTTTAGCGAGCTGGCACGCAAGCGCTTCAAGGAGATTGCGCAGATTGCCGGCCTGGTGCAATCCAAGGTGCCGGGCAAAAAGAGCCGCGCCAGCGATAGGCAATTGCAGGTCTCTGCCAGCCTGCTGTTTGATGTGCTGAGCAAGTACGACCCCGAGCATTTGCTGCTGCGCCAGGCCCGGCAAGAGGCGCTGGACCAGGAGCTGCACCTACCAACGATGCAAAGGCTGCTGGCCAGCATTGCGGGGCGGCAGATTGCTTTGCGCTTTCCGGCCAAACACACGCCGTTTTCGTTTGGGCTGTGGGCCGAGAGCTTTCGCGGCCAGCTCAGCAATGAGACCTGGCAAAACAAGGTGCGCCGCATGGCTGAGCAGCAAGAACGGCAAGCCAGGGGCGAACCCGCACCAGGCCCATCACGCTCAGCTCGCGCACCACGAACACAACGACCGGGCGACCCGCGTAAGGGCGCGCCACCGCAGCGCGCGCAACACCCAGGCAGCCCTAACAAGGCCGCAGCCAAGGCGACCTCCAAGCAGGCCGCCCCCCGCAAGGGCACACGCAGCACCCCGCAGCGCGCGCCCCAACCACAGGACACCCACTAATGGCAGGTACGCAATCGGCACAGCTTTTCTCCCCCATCCAACTTTCGCCATCGCCCCAGGACCATGTCGCGGCCAGCATCGCCGGCATGGAGTTTCTGGTGTTAACTGAGCGCGCATTGTTCTGGCCCCAGGAAAGCCTGCTGATCATTGCCGACCTGCACCTGGGCAAGAGCGATATCTTCCGCCGCCGAGGCGTGGCCGTGCCGCTGGAAGTGCAACGGCAAGACCTGCTGCGCCTGCACCAGGTCTTGCAGAAATGGCAGCCCCAGGAGCTGGTGATTCTGGGCGACTTTGTGCATGGCCGCTTTATTGGTGAAGACACCTTTCAGCTGTGGCAAAACCTGCGCCGCGCCAACCTCAAGACCCGCTTTAGCCTGACGCGCGGCAACCATGACCGCTACCTGCAGACCGAGGCCCTGCTGCTCGATGACGTGCACACGCACCTGGCACGCAACCAGGTGCTGATGAGCCACGAGCCCATGGGCCCGGGCGTGCACCACTTTGCGCTCAATATCCACGGCCATGTGCACCCGGCCATGCGCGTGCCCCAGCTGCGCCAGCGCCTGCCCTGCCTGGCCTACTCCGCCCCCTACCTGAACCTGCCGGCGTTCTCGGAGTTCACCGGCTCGGGGCCGATGGCCGTGCAGCCACTGCATGCCTGGCTGTTTGCCGGCGAAGGCACCGCGCCGATTGCGGTGTATTGATGGCACTTTGCTGATCGCCGGCTTCCTGCATTCGCTCTCTCAGACGGGCGCTGCATCTCTGCGCCCTACCCCGCCAAAGCCCAAGCCTGGCGCGCCTTTGCGCAGATCGGCTGATGGCGCTAACAGCGAAGCGCGCACGGTCTGGCCCGCGTTTGGACTACAAACTTTTTGGGGGCCAAAAGCAGAATAAAGGCGTCATCTAACAAGGAATAACCATGGTCACCACATATGTAGAGGAAGAGCGCGTCGTCACCGGCGGCGCAGTGCCGCGCGCATTAGCGGGCAGCAGCGAAAGTGCGGTCTCCTGGGCCGCCATTTTTGCGGGCGCATTGGCAGCAGCCGTGCTGTCGCTGCTGCTGTTCATGCTGGGCATTGGCCTGGGCCTGTCGTCGGTCTCGGTCTGGTCGGGCCGTGGCGCTGATGGCGAGACGATTGGCTGGGGGGCAGTGGCCTGGCTGGCATTTACGCAGCTGGCCTCGGCCGGTGTGGGTGGCTATATCGCTGGCCGCCTGCGCACCAAGTGGCAGGGCGTGCACACCGATGAGGTGTACTTCCGCGACACCGCCCATGGCTTTCTGTCCTGGGCGCTGGCGACGATGCTGATGGTGGCCATTGCCGGCTCGGTGGCAGGAGCTGCCATCTCCGGCACGGCCAAGGCCGCCGGCGCGGTGGTGAGCGGCGCGGCCCAAGTGGTGGGCGGTGCAGCCAGTGGTGCCACCGGCGTGATCGGTGGTGCCGCCTCTGCCGCGCTGACCGGTGCTGCTGGCGTGACCGCTGGCAAGGCCAATGAGCCAGGCTCGGACCTGAACTACTGGATCAACAGCCTGCTGCGCCAAGGTGGCCCTACCGAACAGCAAAAGCAGGACATGAAGGACAGCGCGCAAAACGCCGCCCAAAAGGCCCGCTCCGCCGCCGATGACGCCAGCGAGATGAGCAGCGTCTTCATGCATTCGCTGCAAGCGGGTTCGCTGTCCAACGACGACCGCCAGTACCTGGGCCGCCTGGTGGCACAGCGCACCGACATGGGCCAGGAAGAGTCCGAGAAGAAGGTGCAAGCCACCTACGACCAGGTCAAGCAACAGATCGACAAGGCCAAGCAAGCTGCGCAAGACGCCGAAGTGAAGGCCAAGCAAACGGCCGAGCAAGCCCGCAAGGCCACCGCCTACTCGCTGCTGTGGATGTTTGTGGTGCTGCTGATCGGGGCCTTTGTCGGCAGCCTGTCTGCCACCTTTGGCGGCCGCCAGCGCGACGCTTGAACCACCCTCTGCCTGACCTGATTTAACCCTTTTGCCTACGGGCAAGCCTAGAAAGGAAACACCATGCGATCCATCCTGCTTTGGCTGATTGGCGTGCCAATCCCGATCATCATTCTGATTGCCATCTTCTTCCATTAAGAAGATCGCTCCCCCAGCACCCAGGCCGCTCGATGAGCGGCCTTTTTGCGTTCGCCTGCGGCATCGGAGAAAACAGGCCGCCACCTCAGCCTACGCATACAGCCAAGCCCTCCAAACGCCTACAAGCGCGGCGTGGTGCAACTGTCATCCTTGGTGGTTCCAGCCCACCGGCTGACCACAACGCCAACCCCACGGAGATCCACGATGACCACTCGCAAATCGACCTCGTCCGCAGCAAAGACCCAAGGCAACGCAGGCGAGCTCCATGAGCAGGCCGGTGACGGCCACCCAGTGATGACGACGCAGCAAGGCATTCCGGTATCGGACAACCAGAACTCGCTGCGCGCCTATGGCCGAGGACCTACCCTGCTCGAAGACTTTGTGCTGCGCGAGAAGATCACGCACTTTGACCATGAGCGCATTCCAGAGCGCATCGTCCACGCACGCGGCACGGCAGCGCATGGCTATTTTGAGCTGAGCGATTCGCTGAAGAAATACACAACGGCGAAGGTTCTGACCGAAGTGGGCAAGAAGGTGCCGATCTTTGTGCGCATGTCCACCGTGGCGGGCGGCGCAGGCTCGGTCGATACGCCGCGTGATGTACGCGGCTTTGCGATCAAGCTCTATACCGACGAAGGCAACTGGGACCTGGTGGGCAACAATATTCCGGTGTTCTTTATCCAGGATGCGATGAAGTTCCCCGACTTGGTGCATGCCGTCAAGATGGAGCCGGACCGGGGCTTTCCGCAGGCAGCTTCTGCGCATGACACCTTCTGGGATTTCATCTCGCTGATGCCCGAGTCGATGCACATGATCATGTGGGCGATGAGCGACCGCGCCATCCCGCGCAGCCTGCGCACCATCGAAGGCTTTGGCGTGCACAGCTTTCGCCTCATCAACGACAAGGGCGAGAGCACCTTTGTGAAGTTCCACTGGCGGCCCCAACTGGGCATCCAGTCCACCGTCTGGGACGAGGCCGCCAAGCTGCAGTCCGCCGACAACGACTACCACCGCCGTGACCTGTTCGAGGCGATTGAAGCTGGCCATGCGCCCGCCTGGGATCTGTTGGTGCAGCTGTTCACGCAGGAAGAGGCCGATGCACTGCCCTATGACCACCTGGACCCGACCAAGATCATTCCGGAAGAGGTGATTCCGCTGAAGAAGGTTGGCAGCTTTACCTTGGACCGCTGGCCGGACAACTTTTTTGCCGAGACCGAGCAGGTCGCCTTCTGCCCGGCCAATGTGCCGCCAGGCATTGATTTCTCCAACGATCCGCTGCTGCAAGGCCGCTTGTTCTCGTACCTGGACACGCAGCTGTCGCGCCTGGGCGGGCCCAACTTTACGCAGATCCCCGTGAATGCGCCCAAGTGCCCGTTTGCGCATACCCAGCGCGATGGCCATATGCAAACCCTGGTGCCCAAGGGGCGTGTGGCGTATGAGCCATCGAGCCTGGACCCGAACTCACCCCGCGAATCGCGCGCCCAGGGCTTCCGCTCGTTTGCGCAGCCTTCGGAGGCCGATGCCAAGAGCCGCATCCGCCCTGAAAGCTTTGCCGACCACTACAGCCAGGCGCGCCTGTTCTACACCAGCCAGAGCGAAGTAGAGCAAGCCCATATCGCCAGCGCCCTGGTGTTTGAGCTGTCCAAGGTGCAGACGCCCCATGTGCGTGAGGCCGTTGTCGCCCATCTGCTGGTGATTGACAGCAACCTGGGCAAGCGCGTGGCCAAGGGCCTGGGCCTGGCTGCGCTGCCCAAACCTGCCAAGCCAGCGGTGCCTGTGCAAAACCTGCCACCCAGCCCCGCGCTGCGCATCATCGATCGCATGAAGCCCACCCTGGAAGGCCGCTGCGTCGCGATACTGGTGGACGATGGCTCCAACGCCGAGAACGTGGCCGCGCTGCAAAAGGCCATCCTGGCCGAGAAGGCCATGGTCAAGATCATTGCGCCCAAGATTGGCGGCGCGACCTTGAGCGACGGCAAGCACATCGCCGCCGACGCCCAGCTGGCCGGCGCGCCATCGGCGCAGTTTGATGCGGTCGCCTCGGTCATCCCGATGGCATCGGGCGAAATGCTGGCCAAGGATGGCGCGGCGCAAGACTGGTTCCGCGATGCCTTTGGGCATCTGAAAGCGATTGCCGCTTGCAAGGCAACGCATCTGATCCTGGATGCCGCTGGGGTAAAGCCCGATGAAGGCGTGTTTGAGCCCAAGGATGTGGCCGGATTTATCAAGGGCGCGAAGTCGCGCTTCTGGGACCGCGAGCCTAAGGTGCGTACCTTGGCTTGATAGCCAGTTTCAGGGGCTGCCGATGCGCCCTTGAAGCCCCGCCAGCAGGCGCTGCAGTGAAAGCTGTGGCGCCTTTTTTGCGTCCATCGCCAGCGAGCACCGGCCGATTCGAGCCTGCGCATGGGCCCAGCTTGTGCCGGCAAAAAACCCTGCAACGCCTCGGGAAAGTACCGCGCAGAGCCGCAGCAAGGCAATGCTATGATCCCGCAAAATTTGTATGATAACCATACCAGTCTCCCGAGGTTTTAGGGTCTCGGGAGTTCTTCTAACGAGTCAACGAGACAAGTCCTTCCTATGACGACCATTGCCCTTCTGAGCATTGCGGGCGCCAGCATTGCTGCGCTGTTGCTGCTGATCATCCGATTTGAAGTCCATGCCTTTGTGGCGCTGATGCTGGTGAGCCTGCTGGTGGCGCTGGCAACCGGTATTCCGCTCGCGGAGATCATTCCCACCTTGATAGCTGGCATGGGCGGCACATTGGGGTCGGTGGCGATCCTGGTGGCGCTGGGGGCGATGCTGGGGCGGATGATCGAGGTATCCGGCGGAGCCAATACCTTGGCGCAGCGCTTTAGCCAGCTGCTGGGCCCCAAGCGGGTGCCGGCAGCGCTGACGGCCGCCGCGCTGGTGCTGTCGATACCGGTGTTCTTTGATGTGGGCTTCATCATCCTGATCCCCATCATCTATGGCTTTTGCAAGGCGGGTGGCGTCAGCCCCATCAAGTACGGGCTGCCGGTGGCTGGCATCATGCTGGCCACCCATGTGGTGGTGCCACCGCACCCGGGCATTGTGGGCGGCGCTGCGGTACTGTCGGCCGATGTCGGCTGGATCACACTGATTGGCTTGGGAATCTGCATTCCGCTGGCCTTTGTGGCCCAGTGGGTGGGCCGCCTGCTGAACCGCCGCCATTACGCGATGCTGCCAGAGGCTGAAGCCCAGTTCCGCAACTTTGGCAGCGGTGATGCCGCCGATGCGCCTGCCGCCAAGCTGCCCGGCGTGGGAGCGGTATTGACTTTGATCCTGGCACCGCTGGCCCTCATCATGCTGGGCACGACCGCCGCGACCATGCTGCCCAAGGGCGACGCACTGCGTGATTTTCTGGCCTTTACCGGCGCACCGGTGTTTGCGCTGATGGTAGCGATTGGTCTGGCCTTTGTGCTGCTGGTGCGCCCCTTGGGCTGGACGCGCAAGCGCACCAATGAGGTGATGGAATCGGCGCTGCCCGCAGCGGCCACGGTGATCTTGGTGACGGGCGCTGGCGGCGTGTTTGCCAAGGTGCTGACGGTGAGCGGCATTGGCACCGCATTGTCGCAGGCGCTGTCGGGCACGGGCCTGCCGTTGATTCTGCTGGGCTTCATCATCTCGCTGGCGCTGCGCGCGGCGCAGGGATCGGCCACGGTGGCCATTCTTACCACCTGCGGCCTGCTAGCCGAAAGCATCCACAGCGGCGGCTACAGCGCCGTACAGGTCGCCGTGCTGACGGTGGCCATTGGCTTTGGCGGCCTGGGGCTGTCGCATGTCAATGACTCGGGCTTCTGGATCGTGACCCGCTACCTGGGCCTGAGCGTGGCCGATGGCCTGCGCAGCTGGACGGTGCTGACGACCGTGCTGGGCCTGGCCGGCTTTGCGCTGACCTGCTTGGTCTGGGCGTTGGTGGCCTGATCCGCAGCCTGGCTTGCCGCTTGGCTATTTGTCACTTGCATTCTTGTGCCCCGGCCCCCGGCCGGGCATTCTCTATCTCTGATTGACGGGAGCATCTCCAATGACTACACAACAGCAAGGCGCCAAGGTGGGCGTCATCGGCCTGGGCGCCATGGGCCTGGGCATTGCCCAAACCTTGCGCAACCGGGGCTACCAGGTCCATGTCTGTGATGTGCGCCCGGGGGCGGCGGCCGACTTTGCCAGCGCTGGCGGTGTGGCCTGTGCCCACCCGGCCGAGCTCGCGGCCCAGGTAGAGGTGGTGGTGTCGGTCGTCGTCAACGCTGCGCAGACCGAGGCCGTGCTGTTTGGCGAGCATGGCGCCGCTGCAGCGATGCGCCCCGGCAGCACCTTTGTGATGTGCTCCACCGTGGACCCGAACTGGTCGATCGCGCTGGAGGCGCGCCTGGCCCAGAGCGGTGTGCTGTATGTGGACGGCCCGATCTCCGGCGGCGCGGCCAAGGCAGCGGCCGGCCAGATGACGATGATGACATCGGCCACACCAGCGGCCTATGCAGCAGCGGGCGATGTGCTCGATGCGATGGCTGGCAAGGTCTACCGCCTGGGCGACAAGGCCGGCGCGGGCAGCAAGGTCAAGATCATCAACCAGCTGCTGGCAGGGGTCCATATTGCCGCAGCGGCCGAGGCCATGGCCTTGGGCCTGCGCGAAGGGGTGGATGCTGCGGCGATCTACGAGGTCATCACCCACAGTGCCGGCAACAGCTGGATGTTTGAAAACCGCATGGCCCATGTGCTGGCGGGCGACTACACGCCACTGTCGGCCGTCGATATCTTTGTGAAGGACCTGGGCCTGGTGCTGGATACCGCGCGCGCCAGCAAGTTTCCGCTGCCGCTGGCAGCCACCGCGCACCAGATGTTCATGCAGGCATCGACTGCCGGCTATGCCAAGGAAGACGACAGCGCGGTGATCAAGATCTTCCCCGGCATCACCCTGCCCCAGGCTGCCAACGACGGAGGCCTGCGATGAGCGGGGCCGCGTTGAAGCTGGGCTGCATTGCCGATGACTTTACCGGCGCCACTGACCTGGCCAACAACCTGGTGCGCGCCGGCATGCGCGTGGTGCAGACCATTGGCGTGCCTACGGGCCCGCTCGATACCGAGGTGGATGCCGTGGTGGTGGCCCTCAAGTCGCGCACCATCCCCGCTGACCAGGCCATTGCCCAGTCGCTCGATGCCCTGCGCTGGCTGCAGGGCCAGGGCGCGCAGCAGATCTATTTCAAATACTGCTCCACCTTTGACAGCACGCCCACCGGCAATATCGGCCCGGTGACGGAGGCGTTGATGGATGCGCTGGGCAGCGACTTCAGCATCGCCACCCCGGCGTTCCCCGACAACAAGCGCACCGTCTTCAAGGGCTATCTGTTTGCCGGCGATGTGCTGCTGAACGAAAGCGGCATGCAGAACCATCCGCTCACCCCCATGACCGACCCCAACCTGGTGCGCGTGCTGCAGTCGCAAACCCGGCGCAAGGTGGGCTTGATCGACCACAGCGTGGTGGCCCAGGGCGCAGACGCCATCCGCAGCCGCATTGCGGCGCTGAAAGCCGACGGCGTGGGCATTGCGATTGTCGATGCGGTATCGAACGACGACCTGCTGCGCATGGGCCCGGCGCTGGCGGATCTGCCGCTGGTGACCGCCGGCTCGGGTGTGGCGATTGCACTGCCTGCCAACTTTGGCCTGCAACCCAGCAACCAGGCTGCCGCCTTGCCAGCGGCCAGTGGGCTGCAAGCGGTGGTGTCGGGCAGTTGCTCGGTAGCGACCAATGCCCAGGTGGCGCACTTTATCGGCAGCGGCCGCCAGGCGCTTGCGATTGCGCCGCTGCGCATGGTCGCTGGTGATGCGGTCGTGCGCGAGGCGCTGGACTGGGCCCGCCCGCATCTGGCGAGCGGCCCGGTGCTGGTCTACTCCACCGCCGAGCCTGATGCGGTGCGCAGCATCCAGGCCCAGCTGGGCGTGGAGCAGGCGGGGGCCTTGGTCGAGCAAACCCTGGCCGCCATTGCACGCGGTCTGGTGGAGCTGGGCGTGCGCCAGCTGGTGGTGGCCGGTGGCGAAACATCAGGCGCCTGCGTGCAGGCGCTGGGCATTGCGCAGATGCGCATTGGCGGCCAGATTGACCCGGGTGTGCCTTGGTGCCATGCGGCCAGCCCGGCAGCGCCGGAGGGCTTGCACATCGCTCTCAAATCGGGCAACTTTGGCAGCACCGACTTTTTCACCAAAGCATTTACCTCCTTGCAAGGCTGAACACCATGGTCTTTATGGACGAACCCAGCGCCCGCGCCGAGATCTGCCGGGTAGGCGCATCGCTGTACCAGCGCGGCTATGTGCATGCCAGCGCTGGCAATATCAGCGTGCGCCTGGCCGATGGCTACCTGATCACCCCCACCGATGCCAGCCTGGGCCAGTTGGTGCCTGAGCGCCTGGCCAAGCTCGATCTGGAAGGCCAGCAGCTGAGCGGTGACCGCGCCAGCAAGACCATCGTGCTGCACCGGCGCATTTACGAGGCCAGTGCCAACACGCCAACGCCCGCCGGCTGCGTGATCCACACCCACAGCCGCCAGCTGGTCGCCTGCTCGCTGCAAGCCACTGCTGTGCCGGGGGTGGAGCCGGCCGCCGAGCTGCTGCCGGCGCTGACGCCCTACTTTGTGATGAAGGTGGGCCGCGTGCCGCATATCCCTTATTACCGCCCCGGCTCGCCCGATGCGGCGCAGGCCGTGGCCGAGGCGATTGCGCAGTACGCGGCAGCGGGCCGGCCGATTCGCGCGGTGATGCTGGCACGCCTGGGCCCCAATGTCTGGCACGAAAGCCCGGCTGCCGCGATGGCCGCACTGGAAGAGCTGGAAGAAACGGCCCTGCTCTGGAACCAGTGCCGCCAGCAAGCACCCGCGCCGCTGAGCGAGGCCCAGATTGACGAGCTGCGCCAGAGCTTTGGCGCCCACTGGTAAAACCACCTCCCGGCCTGCCGTGCGCTGATCGTCTGCCTGCCGGCCGCCCCTTTTTTGGAAATCACCCATGCCCCGTTTTGCTGCCAACCTGTCCATGCTCTACAACGACCTGGACTTTCTGGACCGCTTTGCCGCCGCCGCCCGCGATGGTTTCACTGCCGTCGAGTACCTCTTCCCCTACGCCTATGCGCCCGAGCAGCTGGCCGCCTTGCTGCAGCAGCAAGGCCTGCAGCAGGTGCTGTTCAATGCGCCGCCGGGTGACTGGGACCGGGGCGAGCGCGGCATCGCCTGCATCCCCGGGCGCGAGGCCGAGTTCCGCGACGGCATTGCGCAGGCGCTGCGTTACGCCCAAGCGCTGCAATGCCCGCGTCTGCATGTGATGGCCGGCCTGGTGCCTGCGGGCGTGGATGCGGCTACCGTGCGCGCCACCTACATCGCCAATATCCGCCATGCGGCAGAGCAGGCAGCGGCGCAGGGTGTATGCATCTTGCTGGAACCCATCAATGGCCGAGATATGCCTGGCTTCTTCCTGAGCCGCCAGGACCAGGCCCACGCCCTGGTGGCCGAGATGGGCGCCAGCAATGTGCAGGTACAGATGGACCTCTACCACTGCCAGATCGTCGAAGGCGACCTGGCGATGAAGATCCGCCAGTACCTGCCCACAGGCCAGGTCGGCCATATCCAGATTGCCGGCGTGCCCGAGCGCCATGAGCCCGATGTGGGCGAGCTGCACTACCCCTATCTGTTTGCGCTGCTTGACCGCCTGGGCTGGGACGGCTGGATTGGCTGCGAGTACAAGCCCGCACGCGGCGCAGCGCCCCATGCCACCAGCGATGGCCTGGGCTGGCTCAAGCCCTATCTGGCAAAGGCTGAGTAAGCGGCTACACGCACCGCCATGGTGGATGGAGTGCCCTAGAATCCCCTCATCCCCCTTTAGCCGCAGGCCCACCGGCCCGCCGCCATGCGATGCGACCACCAGCGACCGAATCCTTTTTGCAGCGGGTGCGCCAGCACCTGCAGGCACTGCCCGCGACCGAGCGGCAACTGGCCGACTTTGTGCTGGAGTTCCCCGGCGAGCTGGCCAGCTACGCCGGCAATGAGCTGGCCCAGCTGGCGAAGGTGTCGCCCTCGACGGTAAGCCGCTTTATCCGGCGCCTGGGCTATGAGAACTACGAAGAAGCGCGCCGCCAGGTGCGCGAGGACAAGCAAAGCGGCTCGCCGCTGTTCCAGTCGGCGGCCCAGGCTTTTCAGCGCGGGCAGATGCTGGCCACGCACCGCGAGCGCTCGCTGGCCAACCTGACAAACACCCTGGACCAGCTGAGCGAGCCGCAGCTGAGCGAAATCGTGCAAGCCCTCATTGCCGCGCGCCAGGTGCTCATCTTTGGCAGCCGCAGCAGCCATGCCTTTGCGCAGTACCTGCGCTGGCAGATCATCCAGGTGGTGCCCCAGGTCATCAGCCTGCCCGGCCCGGGCGAAACACTTGCCGAGTACACCGCCAGCCTCAGCCAAAACGACTGCGTCATCGTCTTTGGCATGCGCCGCCAGACCCGCCAGATGGCCGCACTGCTGGCCAGCGCCAGCAAGGCCGGCGCTGCTGTGCTGCTGGTCAGCGACCAGGCCTCCCCCCACTATGCCGCGGCCACCTGGTCCATCCAGTGCGACTGCCATGGCCCAGGCCTGTTGGACAACCATGTGGCCGTGATGGCCGTCTGCGACCTGCTGGCTACCATGGTGCTGGAGGCCGCCGGTGCGCCGGGCCGCAAGCGACTGGCGGCCATTGAGCAGCAGCATGAGCAGCACCAGGAGTTTTGATGGCTGCGGGGCTGCACTGGCGCGGTGCAGGCCCGCTGCCCAACCAGTGATCGATGAAGGTCGGGCGACGACAACCACTATCGGACCCCTCGCGACCGCCTACTCGACATTCGACTGGCAGGCCGCAAGCCAAAGAAACGTATGCATTAACAGATCACACTCGACGTCCGATATGACCAGCCGCAAGAGATGTGGGCCGCTGTATTGGCCGCCTACAGAGCCATGCCGGGATGGATTGAATCAGACGATTTTCCGCATTGGTTCGGATCTGAAGGTGATGCGAAGTATGTGACGGCATCCGTGGAGCCCAGTGGGATCGTTTTTGAGGGAGACATGGAGAGCCGCGAATGGGAACAATGGGTCGCTGAGCTGAGCGCTCAGCTCTCGACTGCCCTGGGACGCCCCGTTCGAGACGCGGAGGACTAACGAAGGGTCTTCATCGAAGCTGGGCAACGCCTGCAATACTGGGTCGGCGACCGTTATAGATGGCCAAGAATGACTAACCGGTTTTCGAATCGTCTCGCTACAACGCTAGGCACAGCGCATGATAGACAACAACAAACAAACTTTCGATGATGCCAAGCTCGCCCGCCTCTGCATCGCTTATATCGAGCGAGCCTCGATGAAGCAGGATATTTGGGCCCACACGATGCTATCCAGAGTTGACCCTCGTGTTTTAGACCAATACGAACTCGAGCCGGGCGAATTGCCGATCGTGTCATCCTATTTTTCGTCAACGAGCTGGTCCATTTTGACGTCACGCATGGTGGCCGGGAAGTACTTAACACAGACAATTAAGGTCGCAACAAGGGATATACAGTCTGTCGATTTCGGCGCCTTTAAGGAAGACTCGGTCGGAGTAATGATCCTGAGCACGGGTGACTCAGAGGAGATGAGGCTGCAGTATGAAGCCGGCGCTGCTTCAATGGCGGCCATCCACTATTTTCAATTTTGGCAGCGCAAGGTGCCATACCTACACCTCCTTATAGGTTAGGAGTGATTGAGACGATCCCGCCCGAGGCCAGATGTCTGCTTTTGAACGAACTGAACTTCGGCTTTGGAGCGTTTAGAGCCAGCCACAAGCGACATCGTCCCAGTCCCATCAACACTTCCACTTTGTAGATCGGCCGCTGCAACGCTGGCGCATGGAGTATTTGTGCCCTGGCGCCCTCAGCCCTCTCCCTATTGGTCTCAGCCCCTATCGCCACAGCTACCTACGCAGCCCATCAGCTGCCGGGCCTACCTTAACGTCCCCACCGCCCTGATCCCCAACGCCACCATGGATGGCACGTTGCTTGCTATAGCCTGCTTGGCGCATGAAATTTCAATTTCACATGCACCATATTAGTGAAATACCTATACCAAACTTCGATGAACTGCCCAACACTGGCGCAGCGATCCGATTCGAGCAAGTACGACTCTTCTCAAGGAGCTTTCAATGGCTGGTGGACCTGCACTTTCCTCTGCACCCGACTCTCCCAAGGTGGCCGAACTCGACCAGGCCCTGGACAAGATAGGGGTGACCCGCTCGCACCACACGATCATCTTTTTGATTCTGATTGGCTGCCTGTTTGACAGCTTCGAGCAGAACGCGGTCGGCATCATCGGGCCCATGCTCAAGGAGCAATGGGGGCTGACGGCATCGGACATCGGCATGCTCAACTCGGTGACCTTTGCCTGCGCGGCGATTGGCCGGATCGTGTCGGGCTATATCGCAGACCGCTATGGCCGCCGCGTGATGCTGACGGTGGACCTCTTGCTGTTCACGATTGGTGCGGGCATCTGCGCGATGGCACCCAATCTGGCGGTGATGGCGCTGGGCCGCGCGGTGGTGGGCTTTGGCCTGGGGGGCGAAATCGCGATTGCGGTCACCATGCTGTCGGAGTTCTGCTCGTCCAAGTTCCGGGGCACAGCAGTGGGCCTGGTGAATGTGGGCGCGGGCGGGCTGGGCAATTTTCTGGCGCCGGCCTTTGGCCTCTTGGTGTTCTGGATCTTCCCCGGCGACAACGGCTGGCGCTGGCTCTTTGTCTGCCTGATGGTGCCGGCGCTGCTGGCCGCGTTCTACCGCCGCTATATCCCCGAAACACCACGTTTTCTGCTGTCACAAGGCCGCATTGCCGAGACCAATGCGGTGCTGACGCGCCTAGCCTCAGGCAAGCTGGCGGGTGCTACGCAAGCCAGCCACCCCTATATCAGCGATGACGGCAGCAGCACCACGGCCACCAAGATCAAGGTGCGGGTGACGGAAATATTCCGGGGCGCGCTCGGCCGCCGCACCGTGCCGCTGTGCATCACCATCTGGATGACCTATGGCGCGCAGATTTCGGTGCTGACCTTGATGCCGACGATTCTGGTGGGCTTGGGCTACAGCATGTCCAAGAGCCTGCTGTTCACGATGGTGATGCAAAGCGGCAGCCTGCTGGGCGCGATTGCGGCATCAGCGCTGGGCTTTCACTTTCCGCGCAAACGGGTGCTGACGGCCGGTGCCATCTGCGCATGCCTGGCGGCGCTGACGATTGGCTTTGCCGCCAAGAGCATTGTGGTGCTGCTGATCGCCGGGGCCACCTTCCAGTTCTTTGTGCTGCTGCTCAACACCACCATCTGGATCTATGCGCCCGAGCTCTACCCCACCCGTGTGCGCGCCTTTGGCACCGCCTTCATCCTGGCCACCGGCACGGCCGCAGGTGCGCTGATGCCGCTGGTGGCCGGCCGTCTGTTTGATGGTTTTGGCCTGGGCGGCGTGTTTGGCCTGGCCGCTGCGATGTACCTGATCTTCATCATCAGCGTGCAATGCGTGCCCGAGACCTATGGCCGCTCCCCCGATGCCGAGCCGCTGGCTGGCACGCCTGCCACGGCCCAATCCTAGTTTTGCTGCATGCCCAAAATCCTGCTGATCAACCCCAATGCTTCCGAGGCCACCACCACGATGATGGCCGACATTGCCCAGCGCACGGCGCCTGCGCAGTGGCAGATTCTGCCCCGCACCGCCGGCAAGGGCCCGTCGATGATCGTCAACGCGACCGAGCTGGCGCAAGCTGCGCTGGAGGTGGAAGACTGCTGGCGCGAGGCGCCCAGCGACTGCGCTGGCACCATCATCAGCGCCTTTGGTGACCCGGGGCTGGAGCGGCTGCGGGCCTTGAGCGCCGTGCCCGTCGTCGGCATTGCCGAGGCCTCAATGCTGGAGGCGGCCAGCGGCGGGCGGCGCTTTGGCGTGGCCACCGTCACGCCCGATTTGGTGGAGCCGATTGCCGGGCGCGTGGCTGCCGTGGGTTTGACACACCTCTACACCGGCATCCGCCTGACAGAAGGCGACCCACGTGCGCTGGCTGGTGATGCCCAGGCCTTGGAGGAAGCACTGGCGCAAGCCGTGCAACGCTGTGTGGACGAGGATGGCGCGCAGGCCGTGATCATTGGCGGCGGCCCGCTGGGCCAGGCCGCCATTGCACTGGCCGAGCGCCTGCATCTGCCGGTGATTGCGCCAATACCGGCGGCGGTGCGCAGGCTGGCGCAGCTGATGGGCTGAGCGCGCCTGAGATCAGCCAAGCGGCTGCTAAGAGGCGCTAACATAATCCAGCAAACCGAAGGTTTGCGGTTGAGACGAGGCATCAAGCCGCAGACAGTACAGACGTACGGCAAGGCTTGAGAACGAAGTATCAAGGGTTATGTTAGCGACTCGGTTTAGCCAGCGGTGCGTAGCTGCCAGAAAGGCAGCGCCTGCGGCCCGCACATGCCGCTCGCAATGCGCTGGGCCGTCGGCAGCGAGCCGGTCAGCCCCAGGTGGCCATGGCCCACGGCCAGCCACAGGCCCTGGATTGCATCGATATGGCCAACCACCGGCACGGAGCCGGGCAGGCAGGGACGGTGGCCCATCCAGTGCTGGGCATCCAGGCCGGCCAGGGCCGGGAAGGCCTCGCGCGCAATGCGCTCGATGCCAGCGGCGCGGCGCGGGTTGGGGGGCGCCGTCAGGCCAGCGATCTCGACCGTGCCGCCTACGCGCAGCCCGCCTTCCATCGGCGCAATAAACACCTTTTTGTCGGCCAGCACCACGGTGCGTTCCACCAGGTGCTGGGCACCGGCAAACTGGGCGTGGTAGCCGCGTTGCGATTCGATCGGCAGCAGCATGCCCAGCGGCTTGAGCAGTGCAGGCGCCCAGGCGCCTGCGGCCACGACGATATGCGGCCAGCGCTGCGCATCGAGCGCGGCATTGCCCGTGCGCACGGCCCAGCCCTTGTCATCGGGGCGGATGGCCTTGACCTCCACCTGCACCAGCTTGCCGCCGCGCTGCACAAAGGCATGCAGCATGCTTTGCACATAGCGCAGCGGGTTCAGGATGGTGCCGTGGTCCGCCAGGTAGCGGCCATGGGCATAGCCCTGGGGCGCATGGGGTTCGAGCGCCTCGATGCCAGCGCGGTCCAGCTCCTCGACCTGGTAGCCGTACTTGGCGCGCAGCTGCCAGCCGGTGGCATCCTTTTGCGCATAGTCGGCATCGGGGTAGAGATGCAAATGGCCGCGCCGCATGAACAGCTCGGACACGCCCAGGTTTTGCGCCAGCGCGGCATGTGCATCGACGGCGCCCTGGTAGAGGTCGTTGAGGCGCTCGGCCGCCGCAGCCACCCGCTTGGGCTCGGCCGATTGCGCAAAGGCCACCAGCCAGGATGCTGCCTTGGGCAAGTGCTTCCAGCCAATCGACAGCGGGCCGTCCTGGTCCATCAGCATGCCGGGCACGGTCTTCAAGATGCCAGGCAGGGCCAGCGGCGCGACCGAGCCTGGGCTGATCGCGCCGGAGTTGCCGTAGCTGCATTCCATGCCGGGCTCGCCCCGGTCGATCAAGGTGACGGCCACGCCATAGCTTTGCAGCGCCAGGGCGGTGGCCACGCCGACCACACCGGCGCCGACGACCACCACCTGCTTGGGTGCCTGCACCGGGGCGCCCTGCTTGTTCACTGTCTCTGTCATGTCATCCAATCTGCAAAACCGGCCCAGACCAAGGCGGCCTCGGGCGTGAATCGTGCCTGCGCCAGCTGCTGCTGGACCTCTGCAGCCTGCCACAGCGCAAACTGCGCCACCTCGCCATCCTGGTTGCGGGGCACCTGGCCTTCGGGCACGGTGGCGGCATACCAGTGGATGTCTTCGTACATATAGCCCAGGTCGTCGCCGCCATCGCTGTCGGGCTGGCGAAAGCGCAGCACGCCGCCATGGCGCAGGCCCTGCAAGTCAGCGACGTGCAGGCCGGCCTCTTCCCAGGTTTCGCGCGCCAGCGCTTGGTCCAAACTGTCCTGGGCCGAGACCATGCCGCCCATCAAGGTGTCCCAGTGCAGCGGGTAGTTGGCCTTGTTGGCCGCGCGCTGCTGCACCCACAGGCGCCCATCAGGCGCGATGCCCACCAGGTGCACGGCCAAGGTGGCGATGCCCAGCACGCGCACTGCGCCGCGCTCGACGGTGCCGATGCGGCTGCCATCGACCGCCTGCACGGCTAGCTGCTCGTTGCGCCAGGGGCCGCTGCGGCCCGCATCGCGCAGCGCATCGGCCAGGCGGCCCATCAGCGCCGTCGCGTCTTGCGTGGGTGATTCGAGCAGCCACACCGCCGTGCCTGAGCGCTCGCGCTTGGACAGCAGGGCATCCCCGCCCAGGCGCCCGGCGATGCCGGTCTCGATCAAGAAATGCTCGACCAGGGAGCCAACTGCCTGGCCGTTGACCCAGAGCGGCAGCCGGGGCTTGCGCGGCGGCGACTGCATGGCCCTGCGCGCAGCAGCCAGCCAGGTGGGCGGCTCGGGCGCGAACAGCGGGGGAGAAACAGGGGACATGGGGCACTATCAAAATAAAAGCAGATGGATGTTAGTCCATCTGCGCCTGGGGGCCGCGAGCCCCCGCCCAAAACCCGATGCGGACATCGGCTACGGGAACATCAGGGCAGCAGGATGCTGCTGCCCGTGGTTTGGCGGGCCTCCAGCGCGCGGTGCGCGGCCTGCACCTCGGACAGCGCAAAGCGCTGCGCAATATGGATCTTGACCTGGCCCGAGCCGACAACGGCGAACAAATCATTGGCCATGGCCTGGCAGGCCTCGCGCGAGCGCAGATGGGTAAACAGGCCCTGGCGCGTGACATAGAGGCTCTTGGCCGCCAGGATGGCCGGCGCAAAAGGCGGCACCGGGCCGGAGGCATTGCCAAACGAGACCATCAGGCCAAAGGCGCGCAGGCATTGCAGCGAACCATCCCAGGTGTCCTTGCCGACCGAGTCATAGACGACCTTGACGCCCTTGCCGCCGGTGATGTCCTTGACGCGTTCGGCAAAGTTTTCGGTGCGGTAGTTGATGGCCACCTCGGCGCCGTTGGCCAGCGCCAGCTGGCATTTCTCTGCGGAGCCGGCCGTCGCAATCAGGCGCAGGCCCAGCGCCTTGGCCCATTGGCAGGCAATCAGCCCCACGCCGCCGGCCGCCGCATGGAACAGCACAAAGTCACCTGAATGCAGGCCTTCTGCCGGCTTGGCCTGGCGCAGCAGGTACTGGGCCGTCAGGCCCTTGAGCATCATCGCCGCGCCGGTTTCAAAATCAATGCTGT
Organism: Comamonas sp. MYb21; assembly: GCF_037479395.1. Taxonomy (NCBI): domain Bacteria; kingdom Pseudomonadati; phylum Pseudomonadota; class Betaproteobacteria; order Burkholderiales; family Comamonadaceae; genus Comamonas; species Comamonas sp. MYb21. The sequence continues at coordinate 56,766 of NZ_JBBGZC010000001.1, forward strand.
CTGGCAGCTGGCAGACATAGGTGGCGGGCATCACCCGCACCTCGCTGTAGCTGCCGGGCGGGTTGCTGGCATAGGCCACGCGGTCGCCCACCTGCAGGTGCTGCACGCCGTCGCCCACGGCCTCGACGACTCCGGCGCCCTCCATGCCCAGGTTCAAAGGCATCGGCAAGGTGTAGAGGCCCGTGCGCTGGTAGACATCGATGAAATTGAGCCCGATGGCATGGTGGCGTATGCGCACCTCGCCCGGGCCGGGCGCGCCGACATCCACGTCGACCAGCTTCATCTCCTCGGGTCCGCCATTGCGCGCAATCTGTACTGCCAAAGACATGGGAATTCTCCTGTGTGAACTGAGATAGGTTCGGGGGTAGGTGCTTGGTGCCGTCAGTCACCATGCTGCCACGCTTTCACACCAGCTGCTGTCACGGGGATGTACAGTCTCGCGATGCAACAAAAACTGACACCATCGACCATGGCGCTGCTGACCGCCGCCCCGCTGATGTGGGCGGGCAATGCCGTCGTGGGCCGGCTGGTGCACGAGCTGGTCTCCCCCATGCTGCTGAACTTTGTGCGCTGGCTGCTGGCCTTTGCGATCATGCTGCCGCTGGCCTACCCGCTGCTGCGCCGGGGCAGCCCGCTGTGGCCGCAGTGGAAGCGCTGGTCCATCATCGGCCTGCTGGGCATTGGCTGCTACAACGCCTTCCAGTACATGGCGCTCAAGACCTCGGGGCCCATCAATGTGACCCTGGTGGCGTCCAGCATGCCGCTGTGGATGATGGCCTTTGGCGCGCTGTTCTTCCAGACCCGCATCACGCGCCCGCAGATGCTGGGCGCGCTGTTCTCGGTCAGCGGCGTGCTGCTGGTGCTAAGCCACGGCAGCTGGCAGCAGCTGACCCAGCTGCGCCTGGTGCCCGGCGATCTGTTCATGCTGCTGTCCACCGCCTGCTGGTCGCTCTACAGCTGGCTGCTGGTGCGTACCCCCGATCCGGCCGGCATCAAAAGCCAGTGGGCGCTGCTGCTGATGGCCCAGCTGGCCTTTGGCCTGCTCTGGTCTGGGCTGTTCGCCGCTGGCGAATGGGCCGTGGGCGCCAGCCAGCTGCAGATGAACAGCACCCTGCTCTGGGCCATTGCCTATATCGTCATTGGCCCGGCCCTGGTCGCCTACCGCTGCTGGGGCATGGGCGTGCAGCGCGTGGGCCCCACGGTGGCGGGCTTTTTTACCAACCTCACGCCGCTGTTTGCCGCCGTGCTGTCGGCCGCTTTTCTGGGTGAGCCGCCCCGGCTCTACCATGCGGCGGCCTTTGTTCTGGTGGTCGCCGGGATTGTGATCTCGTCACGCCGGGCCTGATGCGGGCTGGCCCAGGCGTTTACAACCTGCTACGGAAAGAACGCGGGCTTCACACTGGCGCCCTTGCGCAAGCGCACAGTGCATCCCATATGCGGTGACACCACCACCTGCGAGGATGCCGAGATGAACGCGCAAGAACAGACCCTGATTGAGAACCTCTTCCAGCAACTGCGCCAGTTGGATGGCCAGCCCAAGGATGGCCAGGCAGAGGCCTGGGTACGCCAGCAGGCCCAGCAAACCCCGGATGCGCTCTATTGGCTGACCCAGCGCGGCCTGCTGCTGGAGCAGGCGCTGCAACAGGCCCAGCAGCAAGAGGCGCAGTTGCAGGCGCAACTGGTCGAGGCCCGGGCTGCTGCCGCTAAACCGGCTGGCGGCAGTTCCAGCTTCTTAGGTGCCGGGCTGGACACGCATTTTGGCCGCAGCCCCGATGCCAACCTGGCCAGCCGCAGCCCCGCGGGCTATGCCCCCAGTTATCCGCCCAACAGCGCTGCGCCCGCAGGCTATGGCGATACGCCAGCCCCGGCCAGCACGGGGCGCTGGTTTGGCGCGGCCCCGGCAGCAGCCAGCCAGGCTCCATCTCCCATGCCTGCACAACCCAGCGCTGGGTCGGCAGCGGGTGGCTTTTTGGGCCAGGCCGCTGCCTCTGCCGCCGGTGTGGCGGGTGGCATGCTGCTGTTCAATGGCCTGAGCCACCTCTGGAGCAACCCCGCGCAGGCGGCAACCAACCCCAGCCATGCGGCCAGCAGCAGCCCGGCTGCAGACAGCGCCAGTACGGCCAACACCAGTAGCAGCAGCGGCGACAACGCAGGCCTGGACCAGCTCGCCCAGCAAGCCGGGCGCGACCATGTGGACTCGGCCGCCAACCGCTGGATGCCCGATTCGGACAGCGGCAGCGGCAGCAGTAGCAGCCAGGACGTGGCCGACTATGACAGTGGCGACGATGGTTTTGACTTCTTTGACGACGACCAGGCCTGATTGCCGTCAGCCTCAAGTTCAGACGTAAAAAAACCGCCCGGGCAGTTTCTCGGGCGGTTTAGCTTTGGGCTTGCGGCGGCTTAGAAAGTACCGACGTAGGAGCCGCCGTCCGGCAGGATGTTCTGGCCGGTGATATAGGCTGCCTGCTGGCTGCACAGAAACGCGCAGATCGCGCCAAACTCATCGGCGGTGCCGTAGCGGCCGGCAGGAATCTGCTTTTGCTGCGCCTCGCGGATATCGGCTTCGCTCTTGCCGGTCTTGCTGGCAGTGGCCGAGATCGTGGCGGCAATGCGGTCGGTGTCGAACTTGCCCGGCAGGATGTTGTTGATGGTCACGCCCTTGCCGGCAATGGGGCTGCGTGCAACGCCGGCGACAAAGCCGGTCAGGCCGCTGCGCGCGCCGTTGGACAGGCCCAGGATATCGATGGGGGCCTTGACGGAGCTGGAGGTGATGTTGACGATGCGGCCAAAACCGCGCTCGGCCATGCCATCGATCAAGGTCTGGATCAGCACAATGGGGGTGAGCATGTTGGCGTCCAGTGCCTTGATCCAGGCCTCACGGTCCCAGTCGCGGAAATCGCCAGGTGGCGGGCCGCCGGCATTGTTCACCAGAATGTCAAAGCGCTGGCCCGGGCCGCCTTGGGCATTCAGCACCGCAGCACGACCGGCTTCGGTGGTGATGTCTGCGGCCACGGCGATCACCTGGGGTGCCACGCGGCCGGGTGCGGCTGCCGCCCACATCGCGGCCATCACCTTGAGCTGGCGCGCGGTGTCCTTCAGCGCTTCTTCGCCACGGGCGTTGATCACCACGTTGACGCCCTCATTGACCAGCGCCTGCGCGCAACCACGGCCCAGGCCCTTGCTGGCCGCGCAGACCAGAGCCCATTTGTTGGCAATTCCAAAATCCATATTCAAATCTCCTTGTGGGTATAGATGCTATGTCACAAACTGCAGAAGTGCTGGCGCTGCTCGCCTTGCCCTTGTGAGTCGCCAAGACGACCCAGAAAACCGGCGGTTTGCGCTGGAGGCGCAGGGCAGTCGGCGAGGCCGTGAGGCCACGGCGCATCCTGTGTTGACGACACTTATTGTCTTTTGGCCTGGTGGGTGAACACATAGATGCCGGTCAGCACCAAGGCCGTGCCGCCCACCATCACCGGCGTCAGCGGCTCGCCCAGCAGCCACACGCCCATCAGGATGGTCGACAGCGGGCCGATCATGCCGGTCTGGGCGACGGTGGCGGCGCCCAGGCGCTCAACGGCCAGCATCACCAGCAATACCGGCACGGCGGTGCACAAGGTGGCGTTGAGGACGGACAGCCAGATGACGGCCGCATCCACCTGCGCGGCCTGCAGCGGCCGGGTCAGCAAGAACTGGGCAATGCAGAACAGGCAGGCAAAGCTGGTGGCCAGGCCCACCAGGCGCAGGGCGCCCAGGCGTTTCACATACTGGGCACTGTAGACCAGGTAGATGGCATAGCTCACGGCGCTCAGGAACACCAGGGTGGCGCCCCAGCCCACCTGTTTGCCGGCGCCATGGGTGTAGAGCTCCATGCCAAACACCAGCATCACGCCGGCATAGCTGATGGCCAGACCCAGCAGCTGGCGGCCGCTGGCCACCTTGCGGTAGAGCAGCCAGCCCAGCGCCAGCACCAAGGTGGGGTTGAGGTAGAGGATGAGCCGCTCCAGGCCCGCGCTGATATAGCTCAGCCCGGCAAAATCCAAGTAGCTGGAGAGGTAGTAGCCGCAAAAGCCCAGCGCAATGACGGCCAGCCAGTCGCGCAGCGACAGCGCCGGTTTGCCCCGCCCGGCCCACCAGGCCATGATGACAAACAGCGGCAGCGCAAACAGCATGCGGTACATGATCAAGGTGATCGCATCGACCCCATGGCGGTAGGCCAGCTTGACGATGATGGCCTTGCCGCTGAAGGCAATGGCCCCCACCACGGCGCAGACCATGCCGGCGCGGCGCACACTGGGCGTGAGCACCGCAGCCGGTGCAACAGAAACAGACAAGATAACTCTCCAAGAACCAGTCAGTGCTGGTGCGCCGACCCATGGAACAAACGGTGGTGCATGCGGCGAATCGACCACCAGACGCCCAAGCCTATCACCGGGATGGCCAGCGCCGCCGTCGTTTCTGGCGACAGAGGCCACCCCCATTTCTGCAGGCCCTTGGCCAGGTAGCTGATCAGGCCGGTGAAGTAGTAGGTGATGGCCGCGACCGACAGGCCCTCGACGGTGGACTGCATCTTGAGCTGCAGGCCCTGGCGCTCGTTCATCGCCTTGAGCACCGCCTGGCGGCCCTGCTTTTGGCTGATGTCGACCCGCGTCTGCAGCAGGTTGCTCAGGCGCGATACGCGCTGGGACAGGGCTTCGAGCCGCTGGTGCGCGGACACACAGGTGTTGCGCGCGGGGGTCAGGCGCCGGTCCATAAAGTCGCCAATGGTCTGGTAGCTGCCCAGGCGCGTCTCCTGGATATCGCCCACGCGCTGCTGCACCAGTGCAAAGTAGGCGCTGCTGGCCGAGAAGCGCGAATGGTGGGCGGCGTACTGGCTCTCGACCTGGGCAGCCAGGCGCGTGAGCTGGTCGAGCAACTGCGGCTCGCTGGCCGCTCCCGCGCTGCGGATGGCTGATGACAGCTCGGCCAGCTCGGACTCGGTGCTGGCGAGCTTTTCCATGGTCTCGCGCGCCGCAGGCAGGCCCAGCAAGGCGGCCATGCGGTAGGTCTCGATCTCCAGCAGGCGCTGCACTAGGCGCCCATTGCGCGCGGCTGACAGGCCCTGGTTGAGCACAAAAAGGCGCGATGCGCCATCCGAATGGATGGAAAAATCGGTGTAGATCTGCGCCTTCTGGTCGGAGGCCTTGGAGGCGACGAGCTTGTCCTCGTACAGCCAGCGCTGCTCAACCTTTTTCTCCAGCGCGGGCGATGCGGGCAGCACCCAGGCATTCATTGCCAGCAGGCAACGGCCCGGCAGGCCGGCCAGCCACTGGGCGGGCACCAGGTCGCTGGCAGACGGCAGCTCGGCCTCGTCCAGCGCCTCGGGGCGGATGGGCACCATCCAGGTCCAGGAGACAAACTCGGTGTGCAGCTCCCAGCGCAGGCGGCCATTGCCCAGGTCCAGGCGCAGGTGGTTGGCCTCGGCATCGGGCACGGGCAGCTGCAGATCGCGCAGCAGCTGGTGCAGCCACTGGCGGCTGGCCGCGCGCTCGGCGGCATCGGCCCACATCACCGTGCAGAACACCGCAGTGTTGTCGGGCAGGGCTTCAGGGGGGCGGGAATGGACTTCGTTGTGCAGCGCACGGCGCAGGTCGTGCTGCTGCAGCAGAGGCAGGTTTTTCATGAAAGACAAAAAGCGGCAAACACCAGACGGCAAGCCGTCGAACTGCTGCAATTGTCGTGCCAAGCCAATACTTGTGCAGGCGCCCGATAAAAGCGGTGCACCCGCCCCTGGGTGGGATTAGCGCGTTACTGCGGCACCTCAAAGCTCAGGGTCGCGGTGTGGCGCACCTCGTCGTACTGCTTATCGCCCAGCTTCACGCTGCCGTTGTTGACCCGGGCCGTGACCTCCAGCACATAGAGGCCGGGGAAGGACGGCGTAAAGCTCACGGTGCCATCCTTGGCGGGGGCCAGCACGCGGCGCCAGCCTTCGCTGGTGTCCACATTGACCTGGCTGGCCGCCACGGGCCGGCCCTTGAACATCAGCTGGTAGGTGTTGCCCTGGGGCGTGGTGGGCACCAGTTCCAGGTCATTGACGGCCTTGGTTTCCTGGCGGCCAAAGCGGGCCTGGTAGTAGGTCAGCACGCCATCGCTGCCCGCGCGCGTCGCGGCAAAGCGCTGGTCGGCCGGGGCGCCCTCTTCCTTGGCCAGGACATAGGGGTCCGCCGATGCGGGCACGCTCTTGCCTTCTGCCACCACCTGGCGCGGCTCGCTCAGTTCGCCAAGCGCCCCTGGCGCCTTGTGCAGCTCACCCACTTGGGCGCGCGTCTGGCCGTTCTCGGTCTGCAGCCACAGGTAATCGGCATGGGCTGGCAGCACGGCACCGATGCTGGCCGACACGGCCAAGGCCGCCGCAAGCAGCGGGCGACACAGGGTGGATGGTTGGTTGTTCTTGGACATAGCTCCTCCTCTTGGGCTGAATGGCTGGCTGGCGGGTTCCCTGCCGCATGCGCGGGGCATGGGCAGGCAATGGCTGGCTCTGGTTGGCAATCGCCTGGGGCGCTGGTTGCAGGCCCCCGGGGCAAGCTGTGGTAGGTGCCCTGCATGGCACGCCCACCCGCTTGCGGATCGCAACGCGCAGCCTAACGCAGTTTGCGTGGTGCAAAACCCGAACCCTGCCGTTTTTTGGACAAGTGCGGGCTCTGCCACGGCGCGTTGGCAGTTGAGCGGCCGATTACAGCTTGGGCGTGTACTTCAGGGTCAGCATGGCATTGCGCGGATCGCCATAGGTGCCGCCGGTGTAGCCGACAAAGCCCGGCAGGATGTAGTGCTTGTCAAACAGGTTGTTCACGTTGAGGGCGACGCTCACCTCAGGCGTGGCCTGGTAGGCCAGGCGCAGGCTGGTGATGGTGTTGCCCGCAACCTTGAAGGAGCGGTCATAGCTCAAGGTATGGCTTTGCGCCACGACGCCAGCGCCCACACTCAGCCGGTTCCAATCGCCCGGCAGCTGGTAGGACAGCCAGGCGCGCAGCATGTGCTTGGGCGTCCAGGTGCTAAAGACCTGGCCCTGGTTGGTCGGGTCGTTCAGGAACTTGCTGGTGTTGAAGGTGTAGCCCACCATGGCCTGCAGGTTGCGCGCCACTTCGCCGCTCACTTCGGCCTCCACGCCCTGGCTGCGCACCTTGCCGGCCGAGGTCGAGCAGTACCAGCCGTCGCAGGCATAGCCGGAGGCCAGGTCGTTGACCGCCCGGTTCTTGTGGTCGTAGCGGAACAGCGCCAGCGATGTATTGAGCTTGCCGTTCATCAGCTCGCCCTTGATGCCCAGCTCATAGTTGCTCCCGGTGATCGGGTCGAGCACCTTGCCGTCCACCGTGCGCTCGGACTGGGGCTCGAACACGCTGGTGTAGCTGCCGTACAGCGACCATTCGGGCGTGAGCGCATACACCAGGCCGGCATAGGGGGTGATCTCGCCCGATGTCGTGGTGACCTGGCGCTCACCGCTGAGCGCGCTGGTGTAGAGCGAGTCATACCAGCTGGTGCGAGCGCCCACAATCGCGGTGAGCGGCTCGGTCAGCCGCGTGCGCAGGCTGCCGTAGATGCCTTTTTGCCGCACATCGTAGGCCGACTTCCATTGCCCGCCACCGGCGGCCAGCAGGCTGTCCAGGGTCGGCTCGGGGCGGTGGTGGTCGATGTCAAAGAGATTCGCGCCCGCCGTGAAGGTGCGGGCATAGACATCGTTGGAGCGGTACTTGGAATAGTTGGCACCCAAGGTCACATCGTTGCGGAAACCAGCGAGGTCAAAGCGGCCGTTGATAAAGGCATCGAAGGCCACTTTTTTCAGGTCGAAGTCGGTGTACCAGTTGTCATAGGTTACGCCACTGCCATCGGGCTCGACCTTACCGGTCATGCGCTGGTGCAAAGAGGCGTTCTGCTCGCTCACATGCAGCGCCGACACCTTCAGCTTCCAGTCGTTGTTGATGCGGTGGTTCAGGTCGGCATAGACCGTCGTTTGCTTGACGTTGGAGCGGTTCCAGTCGGAGCCGGTGAAGGTCGAGCGCGGCAGGTCGGTCATGCTGCCATCGGCATACAGCGGCAGGCCCATGATGAAGGGGCGGCCCTTGCTGTCGAGCTGGCTGACGCCAAAGCCTACCGTGGTGTCAGGGCTGATGTCGTAGTCCAAGGCGGCATAGAGCGAGCGTGTGCGCTCATTCACATAGTCGACAAAGGAGTGGCCGCGTGACTCATCCACCACCAGGCGGCCGCGCAAGCTGCCCTCGTCATTGAGCGGGCCACCGGCATCGAGCTGCAGGCCATAGCGGTCCCAGGATCCGGCGCGGGCGGTGACGCTGACGGTCTTCTCGCGCTGGCCACGCTTGCGCACCAGGTTGACGGCGCCGCCGGGGCTGCCGGTGCCCTGCAGCAGGCCCGAGGCACCACGCAGCACTTCCAGCCGGTCATAAAAGACCATGCCTTCGGTGCTCCAGTTGCCCAGCGAGTAGTGGTTGCGCGGAATGGCCACACCGTCGTACTGCCAGGCATCGATCTGGAAACCGCGTGCGGACAGCACCATGCCCTGGCCCACCCCTTGCACGCCCATGGTGCCGGTGACCTTGTTCATCGCATCGCGCAAGTCGGTAATGCCCTGCTCATCGAGCTGTTTGCGCGTGACCACGCTGATGGACTGCGGAATGTCCTTGATCGCCTGGTCACCCTTGTTGAGGCTGACGGCCGAGGCCGCCAGCGAGCCCGAGCCTTCGCTCGTGGCATTGCGCTCGCCTTGCGCGGTCACCGTCACCGTGGGCAAGGTGCTGGTGTCGGCGGCCGAGGGCGTCGCCTTGATGACCAGGGCCTCGCCCTGGCGCAGCGCCATCAGGCCGCTGCCGGCCAAGAGGCGGTCAGCCGCTTGCTGCGGGGTGAGTGTGCCGGAGACGGCGGGCGCCGTCTTGCCCTCGACCAGCGCCGGGGCAAAGCCGATGGACACGCCCGTGGCTGCGGACAAGGCCTGCAGCGCCGAGCCCAGTGGCTGGGCCGCAATCGACAGGCTGCTGGCCTGGTGGGCAGGCGTGGCAGCCTGGGCATGTGCCGCCAGCGGCATGGCCAGCACCAGGGCGGCGGCCAGCGCCAGCGGCGCAGGGTGAAAGCGGGCCATGGTGGCAACCGATGCACCAGCGGAGCGGGAGGGAGAGCGGGGGGACAAACGGGGTTTGGACATGGTCAGGCAATGCAGTAAATAAATCTCATTACCTTCTATGACGCACCGGGCTCGCAGAACTGCACCCCGCTTTTTGCACTTTTTGGAATTATTTTTTCTCGGACTTCGCGACGATTTCGGCCCGGCCCCCAGCGCTGGGCACCAGGCGCACCGGCAGCACCAGGGTCAGCATATGGGCAAACTCGGCTGGCCTGGCCGTCGCGTAGCTGCCGCCAAGGGGCAGCGCGGCCACAGCAGGGTCGCGCACCACGAGGCCGGTGGGCCCGTAGCGCTCCATCTCCTGCAAGGCCTGGGCCAGCGGGGTGTTGTCAAAGCGCAGCAGGCCCTTGCGCCACAGGCCCACGCTGTCGGGCGCCACGCTGCCCACGGGGGCCAGCAGGCCATTGGCCGCCACCTGGGTGGTTTGGCCAGCCGTCAGCAGCAGCGCAGTGGCGGGGCTTTGCGCCGCTGCCACGCGCACCCGGCCTTCTTGCACCTCGACCCGCACCTGGCCGGCGTCCACGCCGTCTTGGCGGTAGCGCACCGCAAAGCGCGTGCCCACTACGCTGACGCGGGCCGGGCCGGCCTGCACCTCAAAAGGCTTGCTGGCATCGGGCGCCACGATGAACATGGCCTGGCCATAAGCCAGCTGCACCTCGCGCCGGTTGCGGTAGAGGCGCACCTGCGCATCGGTATCGGCATCGAGCTCCAAGGTCGAGCCATCGGGCAGCTGCAGGCTTTGGTGCTGGCCGCGCTGGACGACATAGTGCGCGCTGTAGACCGGCTGCACCCACTGCTGCCAACCCAGGCCCAGCGCCATCAGCAGCACGGCGCACAGCGCCAGGCCACGCGGGCCGGGACGCAGCGCCTGCAGCCAGGTCCAAGTGCGGCCTGGCGTTGGTTGGGCGGCTGCAGGTCTCGACGGTGCAGCAGCGGCTGCGGGCTGGGTCGCCGCTGGGCTGGCGCGCCACTGGGCCACCGCGTCTGCGGGCAGCGCGCGCAAGCGGGCAACACCTGCATCGATCCGGGCAAAGGCCTCGGCATGGTCGGGGTTGGCGTGCAGCCATTGCGCCAGCTCCGCCTGCTCAGCCGCGCCCAGGCCCTGCTCCTGGCGCGTATGCCACTGCGCGGCCTGCAGCGCCACGGCATCCTGCTCGCCCCAGAAGGCTTGCAGCGCGCGCTTCTCCGCCGCCTCGTCAAAAGGCGGGGCGGATGCGTGGGCGGGCGAGGTGGAAAATCGGCTCATCTCAAAGCTATAGACGCATGGGCGCGGAAAAACTGCATGTCGGCCCCGCGCTGGATGGGATCAATCACCATGGTCCAGCTCCTCTTTGCGGGCCGCGCAGGCGATCTTGCCACGGCTGATGTACTGGTTGACCATGCTGATCGACACGCCCATGCGCTCGGCGATCTGCTGGTTGGACAGCTCGTCGAACAAATACATGCAAAAGGCCTCGCGGCAGCGCGGTGGCAAGGCCTCGATGGTGGTCAGATAGGCCTGCACCGTTTGCGACGAGGCATAGGCCGCCTCGGGCTGCAGCCGCTGGGGGCTGGCCGGTTGCTGGGCCTCATCGAGCGCATCGATGTCCTCGTGCTGGCGCAGCTGGGCGCGCCGGTCCAGGTCGATCTTGGCGTTCAATGCCACCTGCTTGAGCAAGGCGGCTGGCTGGTCGATCACCTTGCCGGCGCGCTGCATGCCCAGCACGCGCGCATAGCTCTCCTGCGCCAGGTCGGCCGCAGTGTCGCGGTCTCTGACCTTGCGCAGGCAGAAGTTCAGCAGTTCTCGGTAATAGCGCTCAAGCACAAACGGGCATCGCCCCATGGAAAGCCAAGGTCGCCATCGGTGGTCCGGCTTTCGCCCCTCAGATGGGAATAACTCTCATTATCACCGATAAGCCACGACATTCTTGCCCTGCAGAAATGGAAAAAGGCACCCAAAGGTGCCTTTTCATGCTGCAGCTTGGCTGCGGGCGATCAGTCTTCTTCGACGAAGGCCTCTTCGCGCCTCTTGCTCACCGCTGGCAAGCAGACTACCACCAGCAGAATGGCAGCTGCGATCAGCAGACCGGCAGAGATCGGACGGGTGACAAACACCGACCAGTCACCCCGCGAGAGCAGCAGGGCACGGCGCAGGTTTTCTTCCATCATCGGGCCCAGGATGAAGCCCAGCAGCAAGGGAGCAGGTTCGGTACCGAGCTTGTGGAACACATAGCCCACGAAGCCGAAGATACCCACCATCCACACGTCCCAGCTGTTGTTGTTGGTGCCGTACACACCGACAGCGCAGAACAGCACGATCGATGGGAACAACCAGCGGTAAGGCACGGTCAGCAGCTTGATCCAGACGCCGATCAGCGGCAGGTTCAGGATGATCAGCATCAGGTTACCGATCCACATCGAGGCAATCAGACCCCAGAACAGTTCTGGGTTGCTGGTCATCACCTGGGGACCAGGCTGGATGTTGTGGATGGTCATCGCACCCACCATCAGCGCCATCACGGCATTGGGCGGAATACCCAGGGTCAGCAGCGGAATGAACGAGGTCTGCGAGCCGGCGTTGTTGGCCGATTCTGGCGCACACACGCCACGGATATTGCCTTGGCCGAAAGGAACTTCACCAGGACGCAGCTTGGTCTTCTTCTCGATCGTGTAGGCCGCGAAAGCCGACAGCATCGCACCGCCACCAGGCAAGATACCCAGGGCCGAACCCAGCGCCGTGCCACGCAGCATCGCGGGGAACATCAGCTTGAAGTCTTCCTTGGTGGGCATCAGGCCAGTCACCTTGGCAGCAAACACTTCACGCTCATCGTCAGGCTTGGACAGGTTGGCGATAATTTCACCGTAGCCGAACACACCCATGGCGATCACGACAAAGTCGATACCGTCGGTCAGCTCAGGAATGTCGAAGGAGTAACGGGCCACGCCGGAGTTCACGTCGGTACCCACCAGGCCCAGCAGCAGACCCAGCACAATCATGCCCACGGCCTTGAGCAGCGAGCCCGAAGCCAGCACCACGGCGCCAATCAGGCCCAGGGTCATCAGAGAGAAATACTCGGCAGGGCCGAACATGAAGGCCACTTCGGTCAGCGGAGGAGCGAAAGCGGCCAAGATGATGGTGCCCACGCAGCCGGCGAAGAACGAGCCAATGCCTGCTGCCGCCAGTGCCGGACCAGCGCGTCCCTTGCGGGCCATCTGGTAGCCGTCAATCACGGTCACCACCGAGGATGACTCTCCCGGGAGATTCACCAAGATCGCCGTGGTGGAGCCGCCGTACTGGGCGCCGTAGTAAATACCGGCCAGCATGATCAGCGCAGCCACGGGTGGCAGTGCGTAGGTGGCAGGCAGCAGCATCGCGATGGTGGCCACAGGGCCGATACCAGGCAACACGCCAATCAGGGTACCCAACAGACAGCCGACAAAGCAGTAAATCAGGTTTTGAAAGGTAAAGGCAACACCGAAACCGGTGGCCAGGTTGTCAAACAATTCCATGGTCCTGGCCCCTCTTATCCGGTAATAAAGCTAGGCCACACGGGGAACTGAAGGTTCAGTGCCCACACGAAAGCGACGTAACTGCCAATGGCCAGGATGGTGGCCAGAATGAAGACCGACTTGGCGCGGAATTCTGACCCTGCCAGGCTGGCGATGAAGACCAGCGCGTAGATGGCGACGATCAGGCCCATGGCGGGGATGCCGATGGTGGGCACGCCCACGAGCAAGATGCCAAAGGCAAAGTTGGCCAGCAAGATGAAGAACACTTGTCGCCATGCCCATTTGCCGATCGGGTCTCCGTCAGCGGGGCCGGCCGTGAGGCCCTTGAAGGCCACGGCCGCACCGATCAGCGTCAGCAGGACACCGAGAATCAACGGGAAGTATCCCGGACCCATGCGAGCACCTGTACCAATCGAGTAGTTCTGGGCGCCGACGGCGAACCCAATACCCACTGCCATGTACATGATGCCCGCCCAGAAGTCTTTCTGGCTTTTGAGCTTCATTACCTTTGTCTCCAAACAATTTTAGGGATGCAGCGCATTGTCAACGCTGACGGGCAGCTGACGCATGTGGATTCCACTTACGATTCCACACAGGAAAACCCCTAGGCTGACACCAGGGCGTACAGCGCCGAAACCCAAGCTGGGCGCGGGTTTGCGCAGCATGGCCCGCGCCTCCAGCGCGCGCAGTGGCAAGGGTAAGTCCCCGCCGGCGCAACGCCGCCCTGCCCGCTGGTGGTGGGCGCTACAGCCGGTTTTTTAGCGGTCGCCCATCTCGATGGGGGGGGTGTTGGCCATCACCTCTTCGATGGTGGTCAGGCCCTCGGACACGCGCAGTGCACCGGCCAGGCGCAGCGGATGCATGCCGTCCTTCACCGCCTGGCGGCGCAGCACCGACATCGACGGCGAGGCATGCACCTGGTCCTTGAGCGCTTCGGACACGGTGAGCAATTCGTACAGGCCCATACGGCCGCGAAAGCCGGTATCGCGGCACTCTTCGCAGCCCACCGGTTTGTAGGGCCGGTAGTCGCGCTTGATCTTCCAGGGCTGGATGGCGGCGGTCAGCGCGTCGGTCGATGCGGCCTCGTCGGGCTGCTTGCAGCGCGGGCAGAGCGTGCGTACCAGGCGCTGGGCCAGCACGCCCAGCAAGGTGGCATTGATCAGGTACGGCGGCACGCCCAGCTCCATCAAGCGGCTGATGGCGCTGGGGGCATCGTTGGTGTGCAGGGTCGAGAACACCAGGTGGCCGGTCAGCGCAGACTGCACCGCCATCTCGGCAGTTTCCAGATCGCGGATTTCGCCGACCATGATGATGTCCGGGTCCTGGCGCATCAGCGCGCGCAGGCCTTCGACAAAGCTGAAATCGAGCGCCGGCTGCACCTGGGTCTGGTTGAAGGCCGGCTCGATCATTTCAATCGGGTCCTCCACGGTCGAGACATTCACCTCTTCGGTGGCCAGGCGCTTCAAGGTCGAATACAAGGTGGTGGTCTTGCCCGAGCCGGTGGGGCCAGTGACCAAGATGATGCCGTGCGGGCGCTCGACCAGCTTTTCCCAGCGCTGCGCATCATGGGCGGTAAAGCCCAGCGCCGACAGGTCCTTGACGGTGTTTTCCGGGTCAAAGATCCGCATCACCATCTTCTCGCCAAAGGCGGTGGGCAAGGTGGACAGACGCATTTCCACCTCATCGCCCAAGGTGTTGCGGGTCTTGATACGGCCATCCTGCGGGCGGCGCTTTTCCACCACGTCGATACGGCCCAGCAGCTTGACGCGCGAGACGATGGCGTTGTGCACGCCCAGCGGCATCTGGTAGACCTTGTGCAGCACGCCGTCAATGCGAAAACGGATCACCGATTGGTCGCGGCGCGGCTCCAGGTGGATATCGCTGGCGCGCTGCGCAAACGCAAACTGCCACAGCCAGTCCACCAGGCGGATGATGCCCTGGTCATTGGCATCGAACTGCTGGTTGGTATTGCTGAGGTCGACCAACTGCTCGAAGTTGCCCAGTGAACTGAGCGAGCCGCCCAGCTTGCTGGCGGCCTTGACCGACTTGGCCAGCGCAAAGAATTCGCTGCGGTAGCGGTCGATGTCCTTGGGGTTGGCCAGCACCCGGCGCACCTTGCGCCGCGCCTGGCGCTCGACCTCGCTGACCCACTCGTCGATCCAGGGCTCCTTGACCGCAATCACCACCTCCTGGGCCGTCACCTGCACCGGCAAAATGCCGTGGCGCTGCGCATAGGGCGCGCCCATGGTTTCGGCCACCTTGGCGGCATCGACCTTGAGCGGGTCGATCTTGTAATAAGGCAGGCCGCAATGCTTGGCGACAAATTCGGTGAGCAGCTCCACATCGAGCGCCTTGCCATCGAGCTGGCGCGGCACCACCACGCTGGCCAGGCGCACGATCGGGTGCTGGCTGCTGGACGCATGGCTGCAGCGGTCGATGGTGGCCTGGGCCAGCTCGGGGCTGATCCAGCCATCGGTCTGCAGCCAGTTGATGATCTGGGTCAGGTCCAGGGCGCGCTGCATCAGCGCAGGCAGGCCGCTGCGCGCTGGCGGCGCCGAGGCCGGGCCCAACCCGCTGGGTGTGGACGGGACCGACGCAGGGCCGCTGGACTTGGCAGGCGCGGGACCGTCGTCCACCCGGCCAGGCACAAAGACCGCCGAGCGCCGGATCGGCGCCGCAGCGCCGGACGAGCCACTGGACGAGCGGCTCTTGACGGCGGTATCGCCGGGCAAGGCATCGCCCCGGCTTTTGTGGTGTTTGCTTGGCTGATCAGGCGCTGCCATGGTGTATCCCTCGGTATTTTTTTGTCTTCTGGCTTTATACCTGATCGCTTCATGGATGCCAGGTAAAGTCAGTCCAGCAGCGGCTGCACAGGTTTAAAAACCTTTAACCACTTGAGCGCCGGCAAGCCCGTCTGCTGCTGCACCAGGTCGGCGCGCTGGCTGAGCAGCTCGCGGCTGGGGCGGCTGGCCGTGCGCTGGGCCAGCACCACGGTATTGCCCTCCTTGGTCGCCGCAAAGCGCCAGACGGCCTCCGGCCCAAAGGCCTCCTGGATATGGGCGAGGCTGCGGGCAAAGCTGTTGGTGCGGCCAAACAGGTTGACCGTCATGCAGCCGTCCTCGGTCAGCAGATTGCGGCAGTGCTGGTAGAAGTCGGGGCTGTCGAGCACGGGCGCTGCGGCCTCATGGTCATACAGATCGACCTGCAGCGCATCGACGGTCTGCAGGTACTGGGGCTTCTGGATCTCCACGCCCGCATCGCCCAGCACGACCTGGAGCTTGTCGCTGTCGGGCGGCAGCTTGAACCACTGGCGGCAGACGGTGACCACCTGGGGGTTGAGCTCGATGGCGGTGGTGCTGGCCATGCCGAGCTTTTGCGCGCAGAACTTGGTCGCAGCCGCGGCCCCCAGGCCCAGCTGCATCGCACGGCGCTCGGGCACCGTGGGCCAGTCCACCAGCAGCAGCCAGGCCATCATGCGCTGCACATATTCCAGGTCGATATCAAAAGGCTTCTTGATGCGCATCGAGCCCTGGACCCAGGGGGTGCCCAGGTGCAGGTAGCGGGCTCCGTCAAAGTCGGAAATCGTGACCTCGGGCAGCGGCTGCGCCAGCTGCGGAGATTTTTTTCTAGTCGTCATGGGGAGGGATTATCGGCCGTTGTCCTCGCCCGCTCCGTGCATAACCCTGGCCTGCCGGGCTGGCAGCGGATCGGAACAAGGCCGCAGTCGCTCCCTGAAGCCATCCATAGTTATTACAAAATAAACAGCACCCACCAATAGTTAATGTCGCATGCAGACCACGCGGAGGGATTGGGCAGGCCATGCATCGCTTTAGACTGCGGCATTGTTTTTTCTGGCTCGCTTATGTCCAACGCTCTCAAACAACGCTTTTTGTCCTCCGTCATCATGTCCATGCTGCTCTCGGGCTTGATGACCGCCTGGGTCACCTGGTTGAACCTGGGCTTTGTCGGGGATTTTCTCTCGCGCTGGCTGCATGCCTACCTGCTGTCCTGGCCAGCGGCATTCACGATCGTGGTGCTGCTGGCGCCTGCAGTGCAGCGCCTGTCATGGCGCATGGTCGGCGGCAGCCCCGTCTCTGCAAGCCCGGCGCGCGCCAGTGGCCCTGCTGCCAGCGCTCAGGCCAGCAGTCCACAGTGATGCATCACCTCGCGCCAGCCGGCCAGTTTGCGCTCAAAGCTCCATGAGGCATTGGCCGGGCTGCTGGAGGGCAGCCGGTAGCTGGGCAGGCCCAGCACGGCCTGCACCCGGGGCGCATGGCGAAAGCTCTCACCGCCATTGTGCACAGCAGCCAGCAGCTGCGGGCACTGCTGCTGGAGCGCGACAAAATCATTGAGCTGGGCATTGCGGATGCTGGTGTCCAGGCTGCCTTCGCGCTCGCAGGCGGCATAGACATCCCACAGACCCAGGCCCCGCGCCAGCAGCCAGGCGCAGCGCTCGGCATAGGCGGCGGGCTGCGGGTGCGCGGGCCACAGCGCCGCCAGCAGCGGCCACATCTGGTTGCGCGGATGGGCGTAGTACTGCTGCAGCTGCAAGGACTGCACGCCAGGGAAGCTGCCCAGAATCAATACCTGGGTGCCCGGCCCCACGACCGGGGCCAGCCCGCAGAGCAGTGCATCAGCCATGCGGCGATCCCCCATCGGTGCCGGGCAGCAAAGCCTGCAGCCTTGGCAGCACCCTGGCGGCATTGGCGCTGGTGGTGCGCTGCCAGCCGGCGGCGTCCATGGCCTCATCGGCATGGGCTTCGGCCCGCAGCGCCCGCATCACCCGCGCGATGCGCGGGATCTCGGCGGGCTGGTTGCGGCCCTGGGCCTGGCCGGCGGCGCGCTGCTCGGCGGTGGTGTAGAGCCAGTGCGGCGGAATATCGGGCGCATCGGTCTCGACAACGATGGCCTCCATCGGCAGCTGCTGCAGCAGGCGGCGCAGGTGCAGCGCGCGCTCATAGGTGACGGCGCCGCCAAAACCCAGTGCAAAGCCGCGCTCGATAAACTGCTGGGCCTGCTGCAGGCTGCCGTTGAAGGCATGCGCAATGCCGCCCTGCACCGGCCAGCGGCGCAGCGCGCGCAGCAGTTGGTCCGACGAGCGGCGCACATGCAAGATGACGGGCAGGTCAAAGCGGCGCGCCAGTTGCAGCTGCTGCTCGTAAAACCAGGTCTGGCGTTCGGCATCGAGCCCGGGCACAAAAAAATCCAGGCCGATCTCGCCAATCGCGACCAGGCGCGGGTCATCGCGGCAGTCTTCGAGCATGGTGGCCAAGGCGTCAATATCGGCTTCGGCCGCGCGCCCGGTGTAGAGCGGATGGATGCCCAGCGCATAGCTGTCACCCCAGCGCTGGGCCAGCTCGCGCACGGTGGCCCAGTTGCTGCGCTCCACCGCTGGAATCACGCAGTGGGCGACCCCCACCGCATGCGCGGCGGCGCGCAGCGCATCGCGGTCGGCATCGAACTCGGGCGCATCCCAGTGGCAGTGGGTGTCAATCCAGAAAGGCATGCGGACGCGGCCAGCGTGGCTCAGGCTTCAAAGCGCCCGTTGACCATGCGCACCGCACGGTCGCAGCGCTGGGCCAGCTCGCCATCATGGGTGACCATGACAAAGGCGGTGCCGCGCTCGCGCGCCAGCTGCAGCATCAGCGCAAACACGGTGTCGGCGGTGGCGCGGTCCAGGTTGCCGGTGGGCTCGTCGGCCAGCACGCAGGCGGGCTGGGTGACCAGCGCGCGCGCAATGGCCACGCGCTGGCGCTCGCCGCCCGAGAGCTCGGCGGGGCGGTGCAGCACGCGGTCCTTGAGGCCCACCGACGCCAGCACTTCACGCGCACGCTCGGTACATTCGGCATAGGGCATGCGGCGGATGCGCAGCGGCATGGCGACGTTGTCCAGCGCGCTGAACTCGGGCAGCAGATGGTGGAACTGGTAGATAAAGCCCAGGTGCTGGTTGCGCAGCTCGCCTTGGCGGCTGGCGCTGAGCGTATCGAGCCGCTGACCGTGCAGGCTGACGGTGCCGCTACTGGGCGCGTCCAGGCCGCCGAGCAAGTGCAGCAGGGTCGATTTGCCCGAGCCCGAGGCGCCGACGATGGCCAGGGTCTCGCCGGCGCGCACCTGCAGGTCGATGCCATGGAGCACCTGCACATCGAGCAGGCCTTCGGTAAAGCGCTTGGTCAGGCCCGAGGCCTCCAGGACGATGGACGAATCATTCATAACGCAGCGCCTCGGCGGGGTTCACGCGGCTGGCGCGCCAGCTGGGATACAGGGTGGCCACAAAGGCCAGGATCAGGGAGATGACGGTAATCGGCACGATGTCACTGCGCTGGGGCTCGCTGGGCATCTGGCTGATGAGGTAAATGTCCTTGGGCAGGAAGCTGGTGTGCAGTGCGCGCTCGATCGCGGGCACGATCACATCGATATTGCAGGCAATCAGCAGGCCCAGGCCCAGACCGGCCAGGGTGCCGATGACGCCAACGAGCGCCCCCTGCACGACAAACACGCCCATGATGCTGCGCGGGCTCGCGCCCAGGGTGCGCAGGATCGCGATATCGGCGCGCTTGTCGGTGACGGTCATCACCAAGGTGGTGACCAGGTTGAACGCGGCCACGGCAACGATCAGGGTCAGGATGATGAACATCATGCGTTTTTCGACCTGAACGGCGGCAAACCAGGTCTTGTTCTGCTGCGTCCAGTCGCGGATCAGCAGGTGGCCGCTCAGGCTGTGGGCCAGCTGCTGGGTCACCTCGGGGGCCTGGTGCAGGTCCTTGAGCTTGAGGCGCACGCCGGTCGGGCCTTCGAGGCGGAACAGGCGCTCGGCGTCCTCATGGTGCATCAGCACCAGGGTCGAGTCGTACTCGTAGTGGCCGGAGTTGAAGGTACCCACCACCTGCATCTGCTTGAGGCGGGGCACGGTGCCCGCTGGCGTGACCTGGCCGCTGGGCACGATCAAGGTGACCTGGTCGCCCTGGCCCACGCCCAGAATGCGCGCCAGCTCGGAGCCCAGCACGACATGGAAGCTGCCCGGTGTGAGCGCCTGCAAACTGGTCTGCTCGATGCCGGTGGTCATGTCGGTGACCTCGGGCTCGAGCGCCGGGTCAATGCCGCGCAGCAGGGCGCCGCGCATGTCCTCGCCGCGGGCGACCAGGGCCTGGGCCGAGACAAACGGTGCCGCGCCAATCACGTTCGGGTTGGCCTTGGCCTCGGCAATGGTGCGGGCCGGATCGGGCAAGGCATCACCGCCGGGCGTGAAGATCTCGATATGCGAGACCACGCTGAGCATGCGGTCGCGCACCTCTTTTTGAAAACCGTTCATCACCGACAGCACGATGATCAAGGCCGCCACCCCCAGTGCAATGCCCAGCATGGACACGCCCGAGATGAACGAAATAAACCCGTTGCGCCGGGTTGCACGGCCCGCACGGGTGTAGCGCCAACCCAGCGCCAATTCATAGGGAATCTGCATAAATCGTTCTAAAAATATATTTGGTGCATCCGCTCGGCAAATACAGCACCTTAATCCACTGCACCGCAAACCGCATTGTGGCATCGCCGACAATAGACCCATGTCGGAAAACCAGCATTTGATCATCTCCTACGCAGCCACGGACGAGCCGGGCTGCCAGCAAGCCTTGCAGACGCTCCCCCTGCCGAACCTGCAACGCCTGCTGCGGCAGTGGTCCGTCAGTGCCAGCGACAACGGTGCGCTGGAAGATTTTGCCCCGCCCCATGATCGTGTGCTGGCCCAGGCCCTGGGCCTGCCGCCCAAGGCCACGCCCTGGGCGGCGCTGTACCAGCTGCAAAACGGCCAGACTCCGGCCGATGCCGGCTGGGCCTTTCTCTCGCCCTGCCACTGGCAGATTTCGCCCGACCAGGTGCGCATGAGCGACCTTTCTGCCGCGCAGATGAGCGAGGAAGAATCGCGCAGCCTGCTGGCCATCATGGCGCCCTGGTTTACCGAAGACGGCATTGCGCTGGTCTACGACCGGCCCGACCGCTGGCTGGCGCGCGGCGCCGTGTTTGCGCAGCTCGATACCGCTGCGCTCGACCGCATTGCGCTGCGCGATGTGCGGCCCTGGCTGCCCGACAAGGCCCAAGCGGCGGTGCTCCAGCGCCTGCAGACCGAGATGCAGATGCTGCTCTACACCCATGCCTTCAGCGACGCGCGCGAGGCCAGTGGCCGCGCGCCCATCAACTCGTTCTGGGTGCATGGCGCTGGCGCCCTGCCCGCCGGCTACCAGCTGCCCGCCCAGACGCCGGTGCTGAACACGGCCCTGCGCGACAGCGCCCTGCTGGGCGATTGGCGCAGCTGGCAGCAGCAGTGGCAGCAGCTGGATGCGACACTGGCTGCCACCGCCTGGAGCCAGATCAGCCTGTGCGGCGAGAAAAATGCCATCACGCTGGCGCCCCCAGCCCCCGGCTGGCTACCCAAAATCAAGCAATGGCTGGCTCCGACCAAGCCCATGGCGCTTCTAAGTTCTTTATGAAAATTCTGGCCAGAGATATTCCCCCGCGCACCGTCTGGGCGCTGGAGCAGGCAGGCGTGCACCCGCTGCTCGCCCGCCTGTTTGCCGCGCGCGGTGTGCAAGCTGCTGCCGAGCTCGATGACGGCCTGGCGCAGCTGCTGCCACCTGCCGGCCTGCTGGGCACGCGCGAGGCGGCGCTGCTGCTGGCCGATGCGATTGGCCGCCAGCAGCGCATCTGCGTCGTGGCCGATTACGACTGCGATGGCGCCACCGCCTGCGCCGTGGCCTTGCGCGGCCTGCGCATGCTGGGCGCCCAGCAGGTCAGCTACCTGGTGCCCGACCGCGTGGTCGATGGCTATGGCCTGACGGCAGCGATTGCCGAGCGCGTGCACCAGCAAGGCGCGCAGGTGCTGGTGACCGTGGACAACGGCATTGCCAGCGTGGACGGCGTGGCCCGCGCCAAGGCGCTGGGCATGACGGTGATCGTCACCGACCACCACCTGCCCGCAGCCACCTTGCCGGCGGCCGATGCCATCGTCAACCCCAACCAGCCCGGCTGCGGCTTTGCCAGCAAGGCCATGGCCGGTGTCGGCGTGATGTTCTATGTGCTGATGGCCTTGCGCGCCGAGCTGCGCGATCGCGGCGCCTTTGCCGACATGGCCCAGCCGCGCCTGGACAGCCTGCTGCCGCTGGTGGCGCTGGGCACCGTGGCCGATGTGGTCAAGCTCGACGCGAACAACCGCCGCCTGGTGGCCCAGGGCCTGCGCCGCATCCGCGCCGGCCATATGCCCCCTGGCCTGGGCGCACTGTTCTCCGCTGCCAGCCGGCGCGCGGCCACGGCCAGCACCTTTGACTTTGGTTTTGCGCTGGGCCCGCGCATCAATGCCGCCGGGCGCCTGGCCGATATGACCATCGGCATCGAATGCCTGCTGACCGACGACACCTTGCTGGCCGACACCCTGGCGCGCCAGCTCGACGCCATCAACCGCGAGCGCCGCGATATCGAGACGGGCATGCGCGAGCACGCGATGCTGCTGGCCGAGGCCTTGTTTGAAGAAGGCACCGAGCCGCCACCGGCCGTCAGCGTGTTTGACCCGGACTTCCACGAAGGCGTGGTCGGCATCGTCGCCTCTCGCATCAAGGACAAGCTGCACCGCCCGACCTTTGTGTTTGCCGCCAGCAGCGCGCCGGGCCACGAGCATGAGCTCAAGGGCTCGGGCCGCTCCATCCCCGGCTTCCATCTGCGCGATGCGCTGGATCTGGTGGCCAAGCGCCACCCGGGTGTGCTGATCAAGTTCGGCGGCCATGCGATGGCGGCGGGCTGCACGATTACGCTGGACGATTTCGAGGTGTTTGAACAGGCCCTCGCCCAGGTCGCACAGGAATGGCTCGATGAGCGCACGCTCACCCGCCAGCTGGAGACCGATGGCCCGCTGCCGGTGCAGTTCCGCCATGCCGAGACCGTGGACACGCTCAACAGCCAGGTCTGGGGCCAGGGCTTTGCGCCGCCGACCTTCAGCGAAGAGCTGGAGATCGTCAGCCAGCGCCTGGTCGGTGAAAAGCATTTGTCGCTCAAGCTGCGCCACCATGGCGAGATGGTGGACGGCATCTGGTTTGGCCATACCGAGCCCTTGCCCACCAAGGTGCTGCTGGCCTACCGGCTGGACATCAACGAATGGCAGGGCCAGCGCAAGCTGCAGTTTCTGGTCGAAGGCGCCCAGCTGCCCGGTTGAGCAGCGCCTGCGGTTTGCGGGGCCGCAAGACTTTACTAAAAGTTAAGGAAATAGCGCGGCAACGGGACACCTTTGTCACCGTAATTTCCTAAAATACGCGCCGCAGGATGCGGTGCGAAAAACGCTTGTCGCACAGGCATCCCGACCAGGGACTGGCCCGCAGCGGCTGGCAGGCCGCATGGCCCGGCGATGGCCCGGCGATGGCCCGGACGCCAGCGCTTGCCAAGCCCTTGGTTTTGATTGTTAATTTAATATCAGTCATACGCTAGATCGTTTCTAGATGACTGCTAGGACCCAAGACATTCCATGAGCAATATTTCCGTGGCCGTGCTGGGCGCCGGCATGGTGGGCGTTGCCAGCGCATTGGCATTGCAGAAAAAGGGTTTCCGCGTCACCTTGCTGGACCGGCTGGCCCCTGGCGAAGAGACCTCCTACGGCAACGCCGGGGTGATCGCGCGCAGCTCGCTGATGCCCTTCAACAACCCCGGCCTCTGGGCCAATCTGCCGGTGCTGTTGAAAAACCAGAGCGCCGGCTTTCGCTACCAGGCCCGCTTTTTGCTGCAAAACCTGGGCTGGGCCGCACGCTTTGTCGCCCAGGCCCGCAGCCAGGTGTTTGAGGAAACCACTACGGCGCTTGACAGCCTCATCCGCCTGTCGATGAACGAGCATGCCCAGCTGCTGCGCGCCAGTGGCGCGGCGCACCGCATGCGTGACAACGGCTGGATGTTTCTCTACCGCCAGTCCAGCGCCTTTGCCGGCGGCGCGCTGGCGCGCGAGCGCATGGCCCACTTTGGCGTGGCCACCGAGGTGCTCGAGCGCGACCATATCCGCCAGCTGGAGCCGGCCCTGAACCCGATCTTTGAGCGCGCGCTGTGGATCAAGGACAGCTGGTCGGTCGACAGCCCCGGCGACGTCGTCAAGGCCTATGCCGAGCTGTTCCGCAAGCAGGGCGGCCAGTATGCACAGGCCCGCATCAAGACCGTCGAGCCGCTCGCCGGCAGCCGCTGGCGCATCCGCGCCGATGGCGCGCACGATGGCCTGGAGGCCGACCGCGTGGTGGTGGCGCTGGGCCCCTGGAGCCGCCAGTTCATGGCAACGCTGGGCGTGAAGGTGCCGATGGCCTATGAGCGCGGCTACCACATGCACTTTGCGCCACCCGCGTCCTGCAATATCTCGCGCCCGGTCTATGACACCGCTGGCGCCTATGTGCTGAGCCCGATGGAGCAAGGCCTGCGCCTGACCAGTGGCGTGGAGCTGACCGATATCGACGCCCCCGCCAACCCGGTCCAGCTGGGCCTGGCCGAGGCTGCGGCACGCGAGGCGATCGACATGGGCCAGGCGCTGGAGCCCGCG
Organism: Comamonas sp. MYb21; assembly: GCF_037479395.1. NCBI lineage: Bacteria > Pseudomonadati > Pseudomonadota > Betaproteobacteria > Burkholderiales > Comamonadaceae > Comamonas > Comamonas sp. MYb21. The sequence goes on from NZ_JBBGZC010000001.1 coordinate 80,966, forward strand.
CCCTGGATGGGCAGCCGCCCCACCTTGCCCGACAGCCGTCCCATCATTGGTGCGATGCCGGGCCAGCGCAACCTCTGGCTGGCCTTTGGCCACCAGCACATTGGCTTTAGCACCGGGCCGGGCACGGGCGCCATTTTGGCGGCGCTGATGCGCGGCGACGATGCACCGGTCGATGTGCGGCCGTTCCGCGCCGAGCGTTTCCTCAAGGGCTAATCAAAAGCTCAAGCGTTCATGCCGCTACGCCCGGGCTGCATGGCCGGGCGCTCTAGGCCTGGCCAGGCATCAGGCCGGCAGCGCCGCCCAGCGCTGGGCCAGCAGGCTCACCACATCGTGCACCGGCAGGCCCGTAGCACGTGCCACCGCGTCGCGGTAGACGGGCATATTGGTGCACTCCAGCACGATCGATTCCAGCTGCGGATGGGCCTGGCACAGCGCAACAGCAGCGGTCACCACATCGCGCTCGGCCTGGGCGATGTCCATCTCCAATTCATTGCCGAGAATGCGCGTGGCAAATTCGCCCTCCGGCGCCACGCCTTGCACGGGGGTGCCTTCGGGTACGCCAGCAGCAGCCAGAATGCGCGGCGTGAGGCTGGCTGCCGCAATGGTTACCACACCGGGCCGGGGCAGCTGCGCGCACTGCAGCAGGCTGGAGCTGACCACCGGCACATCAACGCTACTGGCCAGCAGATCCTGGTAGGCGGCCAGAAAGCCGCAGCTGGTGGTGATCAGCGCCGCGCCCTGCGCCTGCATCGCGCGGGCCGCATCGACAAAGGGCTGCACAAAACGGGGATCGGCCTCGCGCACGATCTTGGCGGGCGAGGCGCCTTGCACCTTGTGCATCTGCACGGGGATGCCCAGTGCTGCCCAGGTCTGCAGGTTGCCGATGTCCCCGGGCGGGCGCGGGAACTGGGTATCGAGCATCAGGATGCCGAGGAAGGGCACAGAGGCCGTGGTGGGCAGCATGGGCAGGTTCAGTCGAGCAGGGGCAGCGCCGGCAGTGCGCCACGGCGGTCGATCTTGCGGCTCAGCACCACCGAGGTGTAGGTCTGGCGAATGCCTTCGATCAGGCCGATGCGGTCGAGCAAGGCATCGAGCTTTTCGTTGGAATCGCAGCGCAAAAAGATCATGTAGTCATGCTGGCCGGAGACGGCCGAGACCTCTTCGACCTCGGGGATGCTCTCGAGCACCTGCATGACGGCCTGGGCGGTCTTGGGCATCACGCTGATGCCGCAGTAGGCGCGCACGGCCGACTGCTCGAGCTTGGAGCCCAGGCGCACGCCGTAGCCGGCAATGACGCCCTCTTTTTCGAGGCGCGCAATGCGGGCCACCACGGTGGTGCGCGCCAGGTTGAGCTTGCGCGCCAGCTTGGCCGTGGACTCGCGGGCGTCAGCCTGCAACAGCGCCAGCAGCTTGCGGTCAATATCGTCGAGTCGAAAATCCATGGTTCTCCTCCCTGCTGGTTAGGCGGTGTGGCCGATGATGCGGCCCAGAAAGCTGCGCGTGGCCTCGTGCTGCGGGTTGTCGATCACCTGTGCGGGCGGGCCCTCTTCGACCACCACGCCATCGCGCATGAAGACGACCTTGTCGGCCACCTCGCGGGCAAAGGCGATCTCGTGGGTCACCAGGATCATGGTCATGCCGTCGCGCGCCAGCGACTGGATGACCTGCAGCACCTCGCCGACCAGCTCGGGGTCGAGCGCGGAGGTGGCCTCGTCAAACAGCATCACGCTGGGCTGCATGGCCAGCGCGCGGGCAATGGCCACGCGCTGCTTCTGGCCGCCCGAGAGCTGGTCGGGCATCATCTGCGCGCGCTCGGCCAGGCCCACCTTTTGCAGCAGGGCCGTGGCGCGGGCCTGGGCTTCCGCCTTGCTGATGCGCAGCACCGTGAGCGGGCCTTCCATGACGTTTTGCAGCACCGTCATATGCGGGAACAGGTTGAAATGCTGGAACACCATGCCGGTGCGTGCGCGAAAGCCCGCCAGCACCTTGTCCTTGGGCAGCTGGGTCTGCTTGCCGCTGAAGGCCAGCGACTGCGCATCGACGCGGATGTCACCGCCATCGGGCACGGTCAGCAGATTGATGCAGCGCAGCAGGGTGGACTTGCCCGAGCCCGAGGGCCCGATCAGCGCCACCACCTGGCCCCGGTTCACATCCAGGCAGATGTCCTTGAGAACATCGAGCTTGCCAAAGGACTTCTTGAGGCCACGAATACAAATGAGCGGTTGGTCTTGCATCTCAGGCCTCCTTGCCGGCCGATGTGCCGTGCTCCAGGCGCTTGGCCCACAAGGTCACAGGGAAAAGAATTACAAAATAGGTGATGGCGATGAAGGTGTAGACCTCCAGCGGGCGGTAGGTGTCATGCGCAATCACCTGGCCCTGGTAGAGCAGATCGGGCACGGCCAGCACCATCAGCAGCGAGGTGTTCTTGAGCTGCAGGATCGACTGGTTGACCAGCGGCGGAATCATCTTGCGGAAAGCCTGGGGCAGGATCACGCGGCGCATCACCTGGCCGCGCGTCATGCCAATCGCCTGGCCCGCTTCGGTCTGGCCGATATCGGTGGAGATGATGCCGCCGCGGATGATTTCGGAATAAAAGGCGCCGCCGTACAGCGACAAGCACAGCGCAGCGGCCACCGGCGCGCTCATCTCGATGCCGGTGAGCACGGGCAGCGCGTAGTAGAACCACACCAGCTGCACCAGCACCGGCGTGCAGCGGAAGACCTCGACAAAGGCGCGCAGCGGCGCCGTGATGATCTTGTTGCTGGACAGCCGGCCCAGGCCTGCAACCAGTCCGACCGCAAGGCCGCCCAGGATACAGATCACCGTGAACAGCAAGGTGTAGCCCACGCCGCCGACCAGCAGCATGCGGTACTTCCACAGGAAACCAAAGTCCCACTCGTACATAAATCAATCTACCTTTAACGCATACACCCCGGAGGCAGCACGCGGCTGCAACCGGGGTGTTTCACATGGGCACCGCGCCCATGTGGACCAACCATCAGAACTTGACTTCCTTGGGGAAGGAATCGGCCTTGACGCCAGCGAGCTTTTCCATGTTCTTGAGCACCACGGACTGGATCTCGCCCTTGGAGCGGGCTTCATCCAGCCAGGCATTGACGGCGTTCTCGAAGTCCTTGTTCGGCTCCTTGCGCAGGCCCACATTGGTGTTGGCCGTCTCAACCGGCGTTGGCACATAGACCGTGCCCACATCGGGGCGCTTGGCCACCAGTGGCTGCGACAGCAGCACCACCAGCACCTGGCAGTCGGAGCGGCCGGTCTGCACAGACATCGTCGCCGCGCCCGAGCTCTCCAGACGCGAGATATTGGCCTTGGGCAGCGCGCGGGTGGCGAACTGGTCCTGGTTGGAGCCGATATCGACCACCACCTTGGCATCGGGGTTGTTCAGCTGCTCCCAGGTCTGCACCGGGGCATGGCCTTTTTTGCAGACGGCCGTGAAGGTATTGTTGAGCAAGGGCTTGGAGAAGTTGACCACTTCCATGCGCTGGGGGGTGGGCGCCATCGCGAACATCAGGTCGATCTTGTTGGCCTGCAGGTCCAGCACGGCATTGCCCCAGGTGGTCTCGACGAACTTGACGTTCACGCCGAGCTTCTTGGCCAGGCTCTCGCCAAAGTCGGGGCCAAAGCCTTCCCATTTCTGGGTCACCAGGTCCTTGCTGAAGTAGGGGATCGCACCCGCAACGGTGCCCACGCGCAGTTCCTTGGTGCGCTTGACGCGGTCCATCGTCGACTCCGCACCTTGCGCCAGGGCCGCGCCAGCCACCGATACACCTGCGACTACCAAGGCCGCTGCACCCATCCACTTTTTGACAGAAAACATCTACGTATCCTCTAGACGCAGCGAAAACGGGCTGCGCGACCGTGAAAAACCGACAGTGTATTCCTGTTAAAAACCCTAGTAAAAAACACAAAACGTCGAGATGCATTGTTATTTTCGTCAAATCGGCGAAACAACGACAATTTAAGGGTTAATACTGACATTTCAGAGACAGCCGAGCCCGAAAAACCCGGGATAGCCCCGACGCTGCGCCGGGTCTGACACGCTGGAAGCAGCACGCGGCCTACAATGAAAGAACATATTGATGCGCTGCCACCCGTATACGCCGCAAGCACCTTGGTCCCTCTAGCCAATTTCATGCCAGACATGCTGAACGCCGATCTGCACTGCCACTCCACGTTTTCCGACGGCACCCTGAGCCCGGAAGCGCTGGCGCAGCGTGCGCGCGAGCGGGGTGTGCAGCTGTGGGCGCTGACCGACCATGACGAGGTCAGCGGCCTGGACCGGGCGAGCGCGGCTGCCGCCCAGCAGCAGCTGGCGTTTTTGAGCGGCGTGGAGATCTCGGTCAGCTTTGGCGAGACCACGGTGCACATCGTGGGCCTGGGCTTTGACTGGCAGCACCCCGGCCTGCGCGCCGGCCTGGCCCGCACACGCGGCGGCCGCGAGCAGCGCGCCCGCGATATGGCGGCCGGCCTGGAGAAAATAGGCATCGGTGGCGCTTATGAGGGCGCACTGCGCTATGTGGGCAACCCCGATCTGATCTCGCGCACGCACTTTGCGCGCTTTTTGGTGGACACGCGCGTCTGCCGCGATCCGGCCGAGGTGTTTCGCCACTACCTGGTCGAAGGCAAACCCGGCTTTGTGCCCCACCGCTGGGCCCGGCTGCAGGATGCCGTGCAGTGGATCGTGCAAGCGGGCGGCATGGCCGTCATCGCCCACCCGGCGCGCTACCACTTGAATGGCGGCGAAGAGCATGCGCTGTTCTCGTCGTTCAAGGACTATGGCGGCCAGGGGGTGGAAGTGGTGACCGGCAGCCATTTTCCGCATGAATACGCGATTTACGCGGACATGGCCAAGAGCTTTGGCTTCTATGCCTCGCGCGGCTGCGATTTTCACAGCCCGGGTGAATCGGGTACCGATTTTGGTGCGCTGCCCCCGCTGCCCAGCGGGGTCCAACCCGTGTGGCAGGCGCTGGAGGGGCGCATCCTGCACCCCCACCCCCATCCGAACGCCAGCCCGCCGCCACAGGCCGCAGTCCATTGATATGGCCGCTCCGCAGCAGCCCCCACGATAACAAGAGCAACAGCAAGACCATGGCCCAATATTTCGAGGTTCATCCAGACAATCCCCAGCCGCGCCTGCTCAAGCAGGCGGCTGCCATGCTCAAGGATGGCGGCATCCTGGCCGTGCCCACCGATTCGAGCTACGCCTTTGTCTGCGCACTGGACAACAAGCAGGTGGTCGACCGCCTGCGCCGCATTCGTCAGATCGACGACAAGCGCATGCTGACCTTGCTGTGCTGCGATCTGTCACAACTGTCGAGCTATGCGATGGTGGACAACCACCAGTTCCGCATGCTCAAGCTGGGCACGCCCGGGCCCTTCACATTCATTCTGGATGCCACCAAGGAAGTGCCCCGCCGCATCAGCCATCCGTCGCGCAAGACCATCGGCCTGCGCGTGCCCGACAACAAGGGCCTGCTGATGCTGCTGGAGCTGCATGGCGAGCCGCTGCTGTCCACCACCCTTATCCCGCCGGGCGAGACCGAGCCGCTCAACGACCCCGAGGAGATCCGCGAGCGCTTTGAATCGCAGATCGAGCTGGTCGTCAATGCCGGCCCCTGCCCGCTGGAACCGACGACGATTGTCGACCTGACGCCGATGGGCACCGGTGGCGCGCCGGTGGTGGTGCGCGAGGGCCGCGGCCCGCTGGCGCAGCTGGGCCTGTAGCCCCATACTGGCCGGTGGCAGCAGCGCCGCGCCAGGGCTGCCTGCCCGGGCTGCGCAATCGTTTGCCACGGCCATTGCCATCGCCTGGCAGCGGCCACTGGCAAATCTGATAGGCTCGCCACTGCCTGGTGCGCTGCGGCGCGCCCTTTCTCCCCTTTGACCACCGCCCATTCCGTGAACGCTGACCTGATACAAACCGTTCTGATCTACGCCCTGCCCGTGCTGTTCTCCATTACCGTGCACGAGGCAGCGCATGGCTATGCTGCGCGCCATTTTGGTGACAACACCGCCGCCATGCTGGGCCGCCTCACGCTCAACCCGCTCAAGCACATCGACCCCATCGGCACCATCCTGATGCCGCTGATGCTGTATTTCATGACCTCGGGCGCCTTTGTGTTTGGCTATGCCAAGCCCGTGCCGGTCGCCTTTGGCAACCTGCGCAACCCCAAGCGCGACATGATCTGGGTGGCGCTGGCTGGCCCGGCCACCAATTTTGTGCAGGCGCTGCTGTGGGCGCTGGTCTACGGTATCTTGGTCGCCTCCGGCGTCGATGAGCGCTTTTTCCTCAAGATGGCGCAGGCGGGGGTGCTGGTCAACCTGGTGATGTGGGCCTTCAACCTGTTTCCGCTGCCCCCGCTCGATGGCGGCCGGGTACTGGTCGGTCTGCTGCCCTACAAACAGGCGGTGGCGGTGTCCAAGATCGAGCCCTATGGCTTTTTCATCGTCATGGGTCTGGTCATCGCCGGCGTCGTCAGCACCTTCTGGATGCGCCCCCTGATAAGCCTGGGCTACGCCGTGGTCAGCGTGGTGCTGATGCCCTTTAGCTGATCGCCGGGCCCCACTGCCCTGCAGCACCGCAAAGCATATTGATTGATAGTTATGACTAAGACACGTTATCTCACTGGCATCACCCCTTCTGGAACGCCCCACCTGGGCAACTACGCCGGCATGATGCGCCCGGCCATCGCTGCCAGCCGCGCAGGCGATGTGGAGAACTTCTACTTCCTGGCCGACTACCACGCACTGATCAAGTGCCAGGATCCCGAGCGCGTCAACCGCTCGACCCTGGAGATTGCAGCGAGCTGGCTGGCCGCGGGCCTGAACCCCGAGCACGTCACCTTCTACCGCCAGTCGGACATTCCCGAGATTCCCGAGCTGACCTGGTTTCTGACCTGCGTGACCGGCAAGGGCGTGCTCAACCGCGCTCACGCCTACAAGGCCGCGCAGGACAAGAATGCCGAAACCGGCAAGGACGGCGATGACGGCGTGACTGCGGGCCTGTTCATGTACCCGGTGCTGATGGGGGCCGACATCCTGGCATTCAATGCCAACAAGGTGCCGGTGGGCCGCGACCAGATCCAGCACATCGAGATGGCGCGCGACATGGCATCGAGCTTCAACCACCTCTATGGCGAGCATTTCGTGCTGCCCGAGGCGGCGGTCGACGACAACGTGGCGACTCTCGCCGGCCTCGATGGCCGCAAGATGAGCAAGAGCTACGACAACACGATCCCGCTGTTCTCCACCCAGGCCCAGCTCAAGAAGCTGATCGGCAGCATCGTCACCGACTCGCGCGCTCCGGGTGAGCCCAAAGAAGTCGAAGGCTCAGCGCTGTTCCAGATCTACCAGGCCTTTGCCAGCGCCGAGGAAACGGCGGCCCTGCGCCAGGCCTATGCCGATGGCATTGGCTGGGGCGAGGCCAAGACCCTGCTGTTCGAATGCATTGACCGGGAGCTCGCTCCGTTGCGCGAACGCTACAACTACCTGATGGCCCACCCCGAGGAAGTTGAAGCTATTTTGCGCAAAGGCGCAGAAAAGGCGCGTACATATTCGGGCCCTTTACTACACAAGTTACGTGGCGCTGTTGGCCTGCGGCCACTGACGCCAGCCAGCACGGCTGCGGCACCCAAGGCTGCGGCCAAGCAAGGCGGCGCTGCCTTCAAGCAGTACCGCGACAAGGACGGCAAGTTCTACTTCAAGCTGGTGCGCGCCGATGGCGCACTGCTGCTGCAAAGCCAGGGCTTTGATGCCCCCCGGGATGCGGGCGCCATGATTGCCCATTTGCAGGCTGCGCCGCAGAATCTGCAGGACGCCATGGACAACCTGCAGTTGGGTGACAGCTTTTCGCTGTCGGATGTGCAGTTGGCGTTGAAAGAGATAGCCGAGAGTTAAGAGACTGCCTATACTGCATTTGCAACCAATTGTTGAAGCTGTCACCGTAGTGGCAACTTCCCCGTTTAACGCAGTGTGGAGCCGGTGATTCAATTTGCTTTTATTATTGAGCTATCAAATAAAAGCAAGCTATTGAGCTTAGTGGGAGTGAGCTGTTATGAGAATTGTGGCACTGGATGATGATCTGGTGGTGTTGGATATGCTCTCCAAAACCATGGAGGCGGAGGGCCACGCCTGTACAACCCATTCCTCTGGCGCCTCTCTGATCAAGGACATGCGCCGCGAGACCTATGACCTGCTGATCCTGGACTGGCAGCTGCCAGACACCACGGGCCCGCAGGTTGTGCGCTGGATTCGAGAGAACGTCAACCAGGAGTTGCCGGTGCTCTTCATCACCAGCCGCCATGGTGAGGCCGACATTGTTGAAGGGTTGGAGTCGGGCGCGGACGATTTCATGATCAAGCCGCTGCGCGTGGCCGAACTGGTCGCGCGCGTGCGGGCACTGCTGCGCCGCGCCTACCCAGCTGCGACCAAGGGCATCCTGGAGTTTGGCCGCTACAAGTTCCTCTCCGATTCGCGGGCCCTGGAGGTCGATGGCAAGCTGGTCGAGTTGAAGAACCGCGAGTACGACCTGGCGCTGTTCCTGTTCCAGAACATGGGCCGCCTGCTGTCACGCGACCATTTGCGCGAAATCATCTGGGGCCAGAACTCCGATGTCATCTCGCGCTCGCTCGATACCCATGTATCGCGGCTGCGCACGCTGCTGGATCTGCGACCGGAGAACGGCTTCATCATCACGGCGGTCTATGGTGTCGGCTACCGGTTTGAGGCCGTCAAACCGCTGTCCGAGGCGCAGCCTGAATAAATTTCTGCGGTTGCATGCAGCGCGGTTTACGGCCAACACGCCACACGTGTTGGCCGTATTTACTCTGCCGCATGCAGCGGCCTTGCCAGGCACCATGGCCTGGCGGTAAGGAGAGCCATTTTGTTTCTTTCTCGTCTGCCGTTTTCTGCTGCCGTTTTGCTGGCCTTTGGCGTGGCCGCCCCTGGTCTCGCGCTGGCGGCATCGGCAGACCAGTTGCCCGACATCCGCCACACGGTCACCAGCGGTGACACGCTCGAGGCCGTGGCCAAGCGCTACCTCAAGGACCCGCAGCAGTGGCGCGCCGTGGGCACGCTCAATGGCGTCAAGGACCCATTGCGCCTGCCCATTGGCTCGGTGATCGTCATCCCCGCGCACATGGTGGGCTACCAGGAGGTGACCATCAGCCACGTCAAGGGCGTGGCGCGCGTGCGCTCGCCGCTGGCCGGTGGCGACTGGCAAAGTGCAGCCTCGGGCACCATCTTGACCGAAGGCGATGAGCTGCAGGTGCCTGCCGGCAGCTTTGTGACCTTGCGCTTTGCCGATGGCAGCTCGGTGCGCATCAACGAAAACTCCGAACTCAAACTGAGCGAATTGCGCAAGAACAGCCGCACCGACGAGCAGCAGTCGGTGCTGGACCTGAGCCGTGGCGGGCTGGAGTCGCATGTGACGCCGGTGATGGACCAGCGCCGCAAGCGCAAGTTCGAGATCAAGACCCCGATGGCCACCACCAGCGTGCGCGGCACCGTGTTCTCAGTCAGTATTTCCGACTCCGGCAAGGCCATCACGGCCGTTGACAAAGGGGTGGTCGATGTCCAGGGCCGCCAGGCGGCGCAGCAGGCACGTGTCCAGGCCGGCCAAGGGGTGGCCGTGGCCAGCAGCGGCCAGGTCGGGCCCACGGTGGCACTGCTGCCCGCGCCCAGCCTGCAGGCCAATCCGCCGGTGTTTGAGGACGCCAACTTTCTGACCTTGCAACTGGGCGAGGTCGCGCAGGCGCAAAAATACGGCGTGGTCCTGGCGCTGGATCCGGAGCTCGCGCGCGTGGTCCTTCAGCAAAGCCATGCCAGCCCCACGTTCAAGTTCGAGGCCGTGGCAGATGGAACGTATTACATGAGCGCCCGGGCCATCGATGGCCAGGACATTCCGGGCACGCCAGCGGTCCAGGCCATCAAGGTCAAGGCCACACCGGTGCCCCCGCTCTACGCCAACCCGGCGCCCGGCGGCCTCATTGGCCTGGCCGACGGCGAGCTGCTGTGCACCGAAGGCGGCCCCGGCATTGTGGGCTACCGCATCCAGGTCGCAGCCAGCCAGGACTTCAGCAGCCCGCTGCAAGACAGCGGCGTCGTGGACAACTGCCAGGCCAGCGCGTCCGGCCTGGGCGTGGGCTCCTATTTCTGGCGCGTGGCCAGCGTGCGCAAGCTCGCCGATGGCAGCCTCGACCAAGGCCCGTTTGCACAGCCCCAGGCTTTCAGGACCGGCAGCAACCCGCCGACCCTGGGCGCCGACGCCCTAAGCCCCGCCGAGTCCAACAACCCCAACCAGCTGCAGCTGTCCTGGCCCGCAGAAGCCGGTCAGCGCTTCAACCTGCAGCTGGCCTCTGATGACAGCTTCACCGATGCCCGCACCTTCGCGCTCGATACCCCGCAATGGGCATCGGACAGCCTGCCCCCGGGCGACTACTATGTGCGCATCCAGGTGCTGGACCCCTCGGGCCTCAAGAGCCGCTACTCGGCCCCGCGCAAGCTGCCGGTCGAGCCGGCCATCCTGACCGGTGCTGGCGGCGTGCTCAAAAGCGGTGACGGCAAATCGGTGCTCAGCCCGAAGTGAGGGGCGCTGCGGCCCCCGCCACAAGCGCATGACCGCACTCCTCCCCCGCCCATGGACTAGCGCATGGCTGCCCCTTCCTTTTCGCTGAGCCGCACGCAACTGCGCTGGCTGGAATGGCTGGCGCTGTCTGCGCTGCTGCTGGGCCTGGTGGCCTGGGCCAGTCTGCGCGAGCAGCCCCGCGTCATCAACACCTTTGTGCAGGACATCACCGGCTGGCTCAGCGCGCCTGCGCCGCGCGACGACATCGTCATCGTCGCCATCGACGATGCCAGCTTGCAAAGCGTGGGGCGCTGGCCCTGGCGCCGCTCCGTGCATGCGCAGCTGATTGCGCGCATTGCCGCCCAGCACCCCAAGGCCTTGGGCGTGGACGTGCTGTTCAGCGAACCCGATCTGCAGCACCCCGACGACGATGCCCAGCTGGCCCAGGCGATTGCCCAGGCCGGCAATGTGGTGCTGCCGGTGGACTGGCGCATGGCCAATGTGGACATTGGCGCCGAGCTGCCGTTGGCCAGCCTGCGCACGGCGGCGCGCCAGCTCGGCCATGTGAATGTGACCGTCGACGACGACGGCGTGATACGCCGCTACTTTGGCGCGCAGGGCGAGAACACCGGGCCCTGGCCCCACTTCAGCATTGCGATGCTCTGCGCCAGCGGCCAGAGCCACCCGCTGTGCCAGGGCACCCGCCCGCCCGAGCCCGGCGAGCAGTGGGAGCAGCGCTCGCCCGAGATCTTCAACTTTGCCCGTGGTGACCGGCCCTACACCATGTACTCGGCCGAGGATGTGCTGACGGGCCGCATTCCTGCAGACAGCTTTGGCGGCAAGTATGTGCTGCTGGGGGCGACGGCTTCCGGCCTGGGCGATTACTTTGCCAGCCCGGCGCGGCCCGCGTCCCGGCACATCGCGGGGGTGGAGCTGATTGCCCATGCGCTGGACTCGCAGCTGTCGGGCCAGCATGTGCATGCGGTATCGCTGCCGGGCAATATGGCGGTCAACCTGGCCGCCATTGTGCTGGCCTTGTTGGCCATTGCGCTGCTGGGACCGATGGCAGGCCTGCTGGCGCAAGCCGTGGTCGCGGCCGGCCTGCTGGCGCTGTGCCTGGGGCTGCGCAGCTTTGCCGGCCTGCAGCTGGCGCCCGGGGCGGCGCTCGTGGGGCTCTTGGCGATCTACCCGATCTGGAGCTGGCGGCGCCTGAGTGCTGCGGCCCAGTTCCTGCAGCAGGAGATGCACAACCTGCGCGCCGCGCTGGACACCACCAGCGCCCCGCAGCGCAGCGGCATGCTGATGGATGATTTTCTGGAGCGGCGCATCAAGGCGGTGGAGACCGCTACCGACACCCTGCGCCAGATGCACGGCTTTGTGCGCGATACGCTGCGCCAGATCCCCTCGCCCACCTTTGTGGTGGACCCGCTGGGCATGGTCAGCCTGCACAATGCCGCCGCCGTCAGCTACCTGCAAAACCTGGGCATGCCCAGCCAGGGCCTGATCGCGATCCAGTCGGCACTGGGCGGCATGCGCGTCAAGGATTCGGGCCAGGTGCTGTCCTTTGCCAATGCCGAGCAGCTGCGCGCGCTGCCGGCCGAATGCGAGGTGCTGGACCGCGAGGACCACCGCTGGCTGCTGCTGGCCGAGGCCTTTCGCGCCCCCGCGCCTGCGGGCTGGCTGCTGATGCTGGTGGACCTGACCGAGCTGCACAAGGCCCAGCAGCAGCGCGACCAGGCGCTGCGCTTTATCTCGCATGATTTCCGCTCGCCCCAGTCCTCGATCATCACCTTGCTGGAGATGTACAAGGAGTTTCCCGGCCAGATGAGCGAGGCCGAGCTGCACCAGAAGATCAACCGCCTGGCCCACCAATCGCTGGAGATGGCCGAGAGCTTTGTGCAGCTGGCCTCGGCCCAGTCGCAGGCCATGCAGCGCCATGTGCTCAGCCTCGATGTGCTGCTGCAAGAGGCGGTGGACGATTGCTGGGCCAAGGCCTCGGAGAAAAAGATCCAGGTGCGCTACCTGCCCGGGGAGCTGGAGGCGGCCGAGACCGATATCGCCTGCGTGGGCGACCGCTCCTTGCTGCAGCGCTGCTTTGTCAACCTGCTCAGCAACGCCATCAAGTACAGCCCCAGCGGCACCGCCGTCGAGGCCAGCATCGCCGACGATGGCGCGTACTGGCGGGTGGAGGTGCGCGACCAGGGCTTTGGCATGACGCAGGAGCAGCTGGACAGGCTGTTCCAGCCCTTCCAGCGCTTTCACCACAACAGCCAGCCGCAGATCTCGGGCATTGGCCTGGGCCTGAGCTTTGTGCAGACCGTGGTGCTGCGCCACCAGGGCTTTGTCAACGTGACCAGCGGGGTCAACGCCGGCTCCTGCTTCAGCCTGCATTTACCGAAAGCGCCAGGCACGCAGCAGGAGCTGCCCGCCGCCTAACGCGGCGCTCAGTGCAGCTCTTTGCCCTTCAGCTCGGGAATCAGCCACACGGTGGCCAGCGCGTCGAGCACATAGATGGCGGCCAGGAGGCCAATCGCCATCTGGAACGAGTACTGCGCCGCGATCGCACCGATCACCACAGGACCTGCCCCGCCCACGGCGCGGCCAATGTTGAACAGCACGTTCTGCGCGGTGGCGCGTGCTTCTGTCGGGTAGGCCTCGCTCATCAGCGCGCCAAAGCCGCCCATCATGCCGTTGACGAACATGCCCATCACCGCGCCCGCCCAGAGCATGGTGATCGGGTCGTTGAGCTGCGAGTAGAACAGCACCATCAGCGCCGCACCGGCCTGGAACAGCAGGAAACTGGGCTTGCGGCCGATGCGGTCGGCCAGCTGGCCAAAGATCCAGATGCCGGCCATCATGCCCAGGATGGTGACCGCCGTCCACAGCGCGGACTTGGTCAGGTTGAAGCCCAGCTTGTTGGCCAGAAAGGCGGGCATCCAGATCATGATGCCGTAGTAGCCAAAGTTCTGCACCGAGGTGAGCACGGCAATGCCGACGCTGATGCGGGTGGTGGCGCGGTCCTTGACCAGCAGCTTGAAGCACTGCAGCACGGACTGCTTTTTCTCCTGGCTGCGCACAAACACCTCGGGCTCATGCAGGCGGTTGCGGATGAACCAGGCCACAAAGGCGGGGATCACCCCCACCAGGAACATGCCGCGCCAGCCGATATGGGGCAGCAGCAAGGGCGTGAGCAAGGCCGCGCCCAGCACGCCCACCTGCCAGCCCAGCGCCACATAGGACGAGACCCGTGCCCGGTAGCGCGCAGGCCAGGCCTCGGCCGCCAGCGCCATGCCGATGCCGAACTCGCCCCCCAGGCCAATGCCGGCAATCGTGCGGTAGATCAGCAGGTCCCAGTAGCCCTGCGCAAACGCGCACAGCCCGGTGAACACCGCAAACAGCACGATGGTCCAGGTCAGCACGCGGATGCGGCCATAGCGGTCGCTGAGCATGCCAAACACAATGCCGCCCAACACCGCGCCGATGAGGGTCCAGGTGACCAGGGAGCCGGCCTGGGCCGTGGTCAGCCCCAGGTCCTCGCGGATGGCGCTGAGCATGAAGCCCAGGATCAGCAGGTCAAAGCCATCCATGGCATAGCCCACGGCCGAGCCGGCCAGGGCCTTCCAGCCATAGCGGTTGACGGTATCGGACAAGGGAGAGGCAGTGCCTGAAGCGGCAGACCCGGCAGCGGAAGAAGACATGACAAGCGCTTTGTAGTAGGTGTTATGACAGCTGCGCGCACAAAAATGCCGCACAGACGGCGGCATGGTTGCTCAGCAGCGGGCGCTATTGTGCGCGATATCTATACGCTCTGCGTAGGGGCAGCGCAGTCCACATATTGACTAGTCGGTAAAAAATGACCACCTACTGTGGAGAATTTAAGCCAGGAACAGCTCCTGCAGGTCGCTCAGAAAGTCAAAACCACGCTCTGTGGGGGTGACTTTCTGAAAGTCCAGCTTGACGAGGCCCTTGGCCTCGGCCTCGTGCAAGGCCTTGGCGATGGAGCTGAGCGGCAGGCCGGTGCGGTCCAGGTAGTCCTGCAGCGCAAAGCCCTCGCGCAGGCGCAGCGCATTGAGCATGAACTCAAACGGCAGATCGGCGCGCTTGACCTCGTCGTCCTGCGCCAGCGCGTTGCCTTGCAGTGCCTGAGCCATGTAGCGGGCCGGGTCGCGCAGCCGCACCTGGCGCACCACGCGGTGGGCAAAGCTCAGCTTGCTGTGGGCGCCCGCGCCAATGCCCAGGTAGTCGCCAAACAGCCAGTAGTTGCTGTTGTGCACGCAGGCGTGGCCGGGCTTGGCATAGGCCGATACCTCGTAGCGCTGCATGCCGGCCTGCGCGGTGCGCGCGGTGATCTGGTCGAGCATCGCATAGGCCACATCGTCCTCGGGCACGGCCGGCGGGTACTTGGCAAAAAAGGTGTTGGGCTCGATGGTCAGGTGGTAGATCGAGATATGCGGCGGCGCAAAGCCCAGCGCCTTGTCCAGGTCCCGCGCCAAGTCCTGGGCGGTCTGGCCCGGCAGCGCATACATGATGTCGAGGTTGAAGGTCTCGAAGCTGCTGGCCGCCTCTTCGACCGCAGCCATCGCCTGCGCACCGTTGTGCACGCGGCCAATGGCCTCCAGAAAGCGGTCGTCAAAGCTCTGCACGCCAATCGACAGCCGGGTGATGCCCGCGCCGCGAAAGGCCCGAAAGCGGTCCTTCTCGAAGGTGCCGGGGTTGGCCTCCATCGTGATCTCGCAACCCGCGTCCACACGCAGGCGCGCACGGATGGCCGAGATCAGCCGGTCAATCGACTCCGGCGAAAACAGGCTGGGCGTGCCGCCACCCAGAAAAATGCTGTGGATGCTGCGGCCCCAGATGAGCGGCAGGGCCTGCTCCAGGTCGGCGATCAGCGCATCGATGTAGCGATCTTCCGGCACCGCATGGCGGCCGTCGCGCGCTTCGTGCGAATTGAAATCGCAGTAGGGGCATTTCTTGATGCACCAGGGCAGGTGCACATAGAGCGACAGCGGCGGCAGGCTGGGCAGCTGCAAGGTGCCCGGGCGCATGTAGTGCTGGATGTCGCGCTGCACCACCTGCTCAGAAGGCTGCGCCGCTTGCAGCGGAATATGCATCGCCATCTCAGTCCTTGGGGGCAGCGGCCACCAGCGGCGCGCCGGCCAGCCAGCTGTCGCGCAGCAGTGCCATCATCTGGCGCGAGGAGCGGCCCCGGTGGCTGTGCGCATGCTTGACCTCGGTGGCCATCTGCGCAAAGGTCATGCCCAGCGCGGGAATCAGCAGCACCGGGTCAAAGCCAAAGCCGCCCTCGCCCAGCGGCTCGGTCGTGATCTCGGCGGCCACGCGGCCCACGGCCACCAGCGGCTCCGGGTCCTTGGGGTGGCGCACCGCCACCAGGGTGCTGACCATGGCCGCACGGCGGTCGGTGATGCCCTGCATTTGCTCGAGCAGCGCGCGCACATTGTTGGCATCGCTTTTGTCGTAGCCAAACTGCGTGCAGTAGTAGGCGGTGTCCACACCGGGCAGGCCGCCAAAGGCGGCCACGCAGAGGCCGGCGTCATCGGCAATCGCAGGCAGGCCGGTGCGCTCGGCGGCAAAACGGGCCTTGCTCAAGGCGTTTTCCAAGAAGGTGCCATAGGGTTCGGGCGCCTCGCCCTCCATCAACGTGCCTTGGGGCAACAGGCTCACGCCCAGGGGCTCGAACATGGCCTGCAGCTCGGCGAGTTTGCCCTGATTGTTGGAAGCAAGAACGATTTTCATGGGTCGGCACCAGCGGCTGCACCGGTATCACCCGTGCAGCCCGCTGCTTTTTGAGAACGGTAAAAACAGGCATGGCGGCCTTGCGCCGCCATGCCGGGACAGGCTGAATTATCGGACCAGCGACAAAACGCAGTGCATGCCGGGCTTATGCCGCCGGCGCGTCGGGCTTGGGCGGGGCCTGGTCGCCAGCGCCGGGCTCTGGCGCCGGCGGCAAGGTGTCGCTCACCGGGTCTTCGGATTCAAAGCGTTCGGCACCGGGCATCTCCCACTCCATCGCCACTGCGGTGACGTTGTCGCTGGTGGCCCCGGCCTTGCGCAGCGCAGCATCGATCAGGTCGGGGATGGCGCGCGAGACCGATTTATTGGCCAGCTCGCGGGCGATCACGGTCTCGGAGACGCTGCTCCAGAGGCCATCAGAGCACAGCATGATGCGGTCGCTGCGGTGCATCTCGGTGGGGCCGGCCACATCGAAGAACGGACGCGAGGGGCTGCCCAGGCAGGTGAACAGCACATTGCGGTTGAAGCGATCGGGGTTGATGCTGGTCACGCCCGAGCCGCGCAGCTCCATATAGGAGTGGTCACGCGTGCGCGCCAGCACCTTGCCGCTGCGCACCAGGTAGAGGCGCGAGTCGCCGCAGTGCACCCACCAGATATTGCCATCCTGCACCACCGAGGCCACCAAGGTGGTGCGGGGCGGGTCATCCATGTTGTTGGCAATCGCGTACTTGAGGATGTTGTGGTGCGCAGACAGCAGCGCGTTCTCGAGGAACTCGGCCGGGTCTTCCAGCTTGGGGCGCGCGAGGCGCTGAAAATCCAGCGACACGGTCTGCAAGGCCAGTTGCGCGGCCACCTCCCCTTCCGGATGCCCTCCCATGCCATCGGCCACGACAAACAGACAGGCTTCCTTGGTATAGCTATACCCCATCCTGTCTTCGTTTTTTTCCCGCCCGCCCTTGCGGCTGAGCTGGAAGACCGAGAACTTCATTTGGTTTGGCCTCCGCCCACGCGCTTTTTGGTATCGCTGACCAGCGAATCAATCGACATACGAACCTTCTCGGAGACGCTCAGTTTGGTATAGCGGCGCTCGTCTTCGCGCGCCAGCTCTTTTTGTAATAGGAACACCGATTGAGGCCGGGCCTGGGGATCGAGCGCCATGCACCACTCCACCAGCTCGATCAGGTTGTCCGAGTACACACCACGCACCTTGGACATGGCCAGGCTCAGGCGGTCCTTTTCCTGGCGCTTGGGCGCATCGTTGGGCGGAATGCCCTGCATGCAGGCATAGATGCAGGCGCCAATGGCATAGATGTCGGTCCAGGGGCCCAGCGACATGTCGCGGCGGTACATCTCGGGCGCGGCAAAGCCGGGCGTGTACATGGGGCGGACAAAGTTGCCCTCCTTGCTCAGCACCTCGCGGGCAGCGCCAAAGTCGATCATCACCGCCTTGTTGTCGTCGGTGATGAAGATGTTGGCCGGCTTGATATCGAGGTGCAGCATCTTGTGCTGGTGCACGATGCGCAGACCGCGCAGCACCTCGTCGAACAGCGAGCGGATCGTCGACTCGCGGAAGACCTTGGCTTCCTTGAGATCGCGGGCGGTAACGACGAAATCCTGCAAGGTGGCCCCTTGCAGGTAGTTCATCACCATGTAGACGGTGTCGTTTTCGCGGAAGAAGTTGTAGACGCTGACGACCGAGGAGTGCGAGATCTGGGCGAGCGCGCGGCCCTCTTCAAAGAAACTCTTGAGGCCCAGGCGGTACAGCGACAGCTTGTCGGGCTCGATGCTCGGCGACAGCGACCCTGGCGCACGCGTGGCCAGGCTGGACGGCAAATACTCCTTGATGGCGACCTGCTGGCCATCGGGCGCCAGCGCCAGATAGACCACCCCGAACCCCCCCGCCGATATGCGCCGCACGATCCGGTAGCCACCGATGACGGTATTGGCTGGTAGCGGCGCAGGCTTTACTTTTGACATAGTTTGATGAACAACGCAGGTATATGAGAAGCCTGATAATGAGCGCGATTGCAAGCAACCTCATACAGTCCTATGCCAGTTTACAGCATGACAGGCTATGCCTCTGTCCAGCAAAGCATCCCACCTGACGGTGACAACAATGCTCCCTCCCTCTGGCGCGTCGGACTGGAAATTCGCTCGGTTAACAGCCGTTTTCTCGATTTATCTTTCAAGCTTCCGGAAGATCTCAGAAGCTGCGAACCACAGTTACGCTCTCTGGTAGATAATAGTCTGAAGCGTGGCAAGGTGGAAGTACGTGTACTGATCAACAGTGAACAGGCTTCCAGCGTGCCCGTCGCCTCGCCCCGCCTGCTCCAGCAGCTGGGCAGCTTCCAGGACACCGTCAAGGCCTGGATGCCTACGGCCCAGCCTTTCACTGTGGCAGAAGTACTACGCCTGAGCGGCAGCGGCAGCATCGAGCTGCCCGAGAACTGGGCCGACAACGTGGCCGCGCTGTGCCAGCAAGCCCTCAAGACCCTGCTCGACGCCCGCCAACGCGAAGGCAAGCGCCTGGCCGATATGCTGCAAGACCGCATCAAGCAGCTGCGCCAACTGGCCGAACAGGCCGAGCCGCTGATCCCCGAGCTGGTCAAGCAGCAAAAGCAGCGCTTTTTGGAGCGCTGGCAAGAAGCGATGGCGCTGAGCGCCGGCAGCGTCTCGCCAGAAGCCGCCCAGGACCGCGCGCTGACCGAAGCGACCTCCTTTGCGATCCGCATCGATGTGGCCGAAGAACTCACCCGCCTGCGCTCGCACCTGGAAGAAATCAGCCGCCTGCTCACCAAGGGTGGCGACATCGGCAAGCGCCTGGACTTCCTGATCCAGGAGCTGCACCGCGAGGCCAACACCTTGGGCTCCAAGTCCGCAGCGCTGGATCTGACCCGCATCAGCGTGGACATGAAGGTCCTGATCGAACAGATGCGCGAGCAGGTGCAGAACATCGAATAAGAAGAAGCCAAACCATGGAATACCCCGGAAACCTCTTTGTCGTCTCGGCCCCCAGCGGTGCGGGCAAGTCGTCGCTCGTCAAGGCGCTGCTCGAGCTCGACTCCCAAGTCTTTCGCTCGATCTCCCACACCACGCGCTCGCCGCGTGGCCAGGAAAAGCATGGGCGCGAGTACTACTTCGCCTCGCGCGATGACTTCGAGCGCATGATTGCCTCCAACGCGTTTGTCGAATGGGCGAATGTGCATGGCAACCTCTACGGCACCTCGAAGAAAGCGATTGAGGAGCGCCTGGCCAAGGGCACCGATATCGTGCTGGAGATCGACTACCAGGGCGCATTGCAGATCAAGCAAAGCTTTCCCCATGCGGTACTGATCTTCATCCTGCCGCCCAGCTGGGAAGAGCTGCGCTCGCGTCTGGAAAACCGCGGCGAAGACGCCTCCGACGTCATCGAGAAGCGCCTCAAGAACGCCCGCGACGAGATGGCCCAGGTCCACAAATTCGACTTCGTTATAATTAACGAATTGTTCGAGCGCGCTTTGTTCGATTTGAAGGCCGTTGTACATTCACAACGCTTGCGCTATTCGGCCCAAAGACGCGTTCGCAGCGAAATATTCTCGTCACTCGACATCCCTGTTACCCTGGAGAACTCCTGATGGCCCGCATCACCGTTGAAGACTGCCTCGACAAAATCCCTAACCGCTTCCAACTGGTTCTGGCCGCTACCTACCGCGCCCGCATGCTGAGCCAAGGCCACACGCCCAAAATCGAAAGCCGCAACAAGCCGGCCGTGACCGCGCTGCGCGAAATCGCTGCTGGCAAGGTGGGCCTGGAAATGCTGAAAAAAGTACCCGGCTAAGCCCCTGCTTATGCAACAAAATGGCACCGAATGGCGGTGCCATTTTTCTTGGTATTCACACAAATTTGTCATCGCACGCTACAGTTAAGGCGTGAAGTCCGTGTCCATCCCCTCCGCACCCGCCCAAGTCTCTGGCGTCATCGCTACCGCCGCAGCCAAGCCTGCCATGTCGTATCCGGTAGTGGTGAGTGCCTACGCCGAATTTCTGGAGAAGCTCGACTACCTCGGTGAAGCAGATCTGGCCCTGGTGGAAGAAGCTTTCGAGTTTGCCGCCACGGCCCACACCGGCCAGTTCCGCAGCAGTGGTGACCCCTACATCACCCACCCGATTGCGGTTGCCGAGATCTGCGCGAGCTGGAAGCTCGATGCCCAGGCGCTGATGGCCGCGCTGATGCATGACGCGATGGAAGACTGCGGCGTCACCCGCGATGACATTGCCCGCCAGTTTGGCGACACGGTGGCCGAACTGGTCGATGGCCTCACCAAGCTGGACAAGCTGCAGTTCAACTCGCGCGAAGAGAACCAGGCCGAGTCGTTCCGCAAGATGCTGCTGGCCATGGCGCGCGATGTGCGCGTCATCCTCGTCAAGCTGGCTGACCGCACCCACAACATGCGCACCATGTCCGACATGCCGCGCAGCAAATGGGGACGCATCTCGACCGAGACCATGGAAATCCATGTGCCCATCGCCAACCGGCTGGGCATCAACCGCGTCTACCGCGAGCTGCAGGACCTGGCCTTCAAGCACCTCTACCCCTGGCGCCATGACACGCTGGTCAAGGCGCTGGGCCGCTCGCGCAACCGGCGCAAGGACGTGGTCCAGAAGATCCATGCCGAGGTCGATTCCGCCTTTGCCAAGTCCGGCATCAAGATCCGCCTGGGCAACCAGGAAAAAACGCTCTACGCTATCTACAAGAAGATGGATGGCAAGCGCCTGTCGTTTGCGCAGGTGACCGACTCCTACGCCGTGCGCGTCATCGTGCCCAACCTGATCGACTGCTACACCGCGCTGGGTGTGCTGCACCAGGTGTTCCGCCCGGTGCCCTCCAAATTCCGCGACTATATCGCCAACCCCAAGTCGAACGGCTACCAGTCGCTGCACACCACCTTGGTCGGCCCCTCGGGTGTGAGCATGGATTTCCAGATCCGCACCGAAGACATGAACCTGGTCGACGAGTACGGCGTGCTCACGCACTGGATGATCCAGGCGCGGGCCATGCCCAATGGCGAGCAACTGGGCAACAAATGGGTGCAGTCGCTGCTCGACATCCAGGACGAGACACATGACGCCCATGAGTTCTGGGACAACGTGCGCGTGGACCTGTTCCCCGACTCGGTCTATGTGTTCACGCCCAAGAACCAGATGCTCACCTTGCCCCGGGGCGCGACCGTGCTGGACTTTGCCTACGCGATCCACTCCAATGTCGGCGAGCGCACGCAAGGCGCGCGCATCAACAACGAGCAGGTGCCGCTCAGCACCGTGCTCAAGAGCGGCGATGTGATCGAGATCTCGACCTCGCCCGATGCCGCGCCCCACCCGTCCTGGCTCACGATCGTGCGCACGGGCCGCGCCAAGTCCAAGATCCGCTACTACCTCAAGACCCAGGGCCAGAACGAGACCGCTGCGCTGGGCGAGCGCCTGCTGTTGCAGGCAATGCGGGCCGAAGGCATCTCGCAGCTGCCCGAAGACAAGGCCGTCTGGGACCGCCTGCTCACCCGCCTCGAAGCGCGCAACAAGGTGGAGCTGTTCAACGACATCGGCCAGGGCAAGCGCATTGCCGTGTTTGCCGCCAAGCAGGTGGTGGACCTGCTGGCCGAGCAAGGCCAGCGGCCGGATGCCGTGCTGCTGAGCCAGGAGCGCTTCAAGACCGGCGCCAGCACCGCCACGGCGGCGCTCGTGCTCGACGGCTCGCCCAATGCCGCCGTCAAATACGCCAAATGCTGCCGCCCCGTGCCGGGCGATCCGATTGCCGCCCACCTGGACCGCAACGCCGGCCTGGTTGTGCACAACGCCCAGTGCGCCGTCTGCAAGCGCCTGCTGGCCAAGGATGCCGAGCATTTTGTTGATGTGGAATGGGCCGACGAACCCGCCAACGAGTTCGACACCGGCGTCGTCGTCACCATCAACAACGGCAAGGGTGTGCTGGGCAAGATTGCTGCCGAGATTGCTGCGATGGGCTCGGACATCACCCACATCACGATGGACGACGAAGTAGCCATGGACACGATGGCGCTGCGCTTTGTGCTGACCGTCAAGGACCGTGCCCAGGTCGAGCTGCTGCTGCGCCAGCTGGTCAAGCTGCCCTATGTGATCCGTGCGCACCGGGTGCTGCCGGTCGCCTGAACGCCATCCGATAGCGATCGGGACAGTCCCCAAACCACAGCGCGCCTTAAAGGCGCGCTTGTGTTTTGAGAGCGGGCTATTTCAAGAGGTCCCCAGCTCCGGGTACTGTACATCCAGCACCTCCAGCACCCGCACCCCGCCCGGCGTGGGCAGCTGCACCTCATCGCCAATGCGGGACTTGAGCAGCGCCCGCGCAATCGGGGCCACCCAGCTGACCTGGCCCCGGCTGGCATCGGCCTCGTCGATGCCCATGATGGTGATCGACTCCTCGCTGCCATGCTGGTCGCAGTACAGCACCGTCGCCCCAAAATACACCTGGTCGCTGCCGTGGTGCACGCCCGGGTCCACCACCTCGGCCGCCTCCATGCGCTTGGTCAGAAAGCGGATGCGCCGGTCAATCTCGCGCAAGCGCTTCTTGCCATACAGGTAGTCGCCATTTTCCGAGCGGTCGCCATTGCTGGCGGCCCAGTGCACCACTTCCACCACCTTGGGCCGCTCGTCATCGATCAGCTGCAGCAGCTCCTGCTCCAGCGCGCGGTAGCCGCCGGGCGTGATGTAGTTCTTGCCGCCAGCAATCTTGGGCAGCTGCGGCAGATCGTCATCGTCGTCGTTGTCTGTCTCTTTGGTAAAGGCCTTGTTCATCCTGCTATTTAAACAAAGATTGGCGATGGCTCCCACCAGAAAGAAAAAAGCCTGCCATCGCCATGGCAGGCTTGGTCCATCAAGCTGCGAAAGGCTTAGACCGCCTGGCCGACCTCCACCTGGGCGGCGCCACCCAGCTCAGGCGGGTGGGTGACGATGCTGCGCAATTCGGGCTGGGGCTGGGCCAGTGCTGCCAGGTCGGGGCGTGGGCGGGCAAAGTCGCTGTTGTGCAGGCCCAGCTTTTCGACTGCCGCCGCCATCGCCAGCAGGCGGCCATCCTGGTGCAACGGGCCAACCATCTGCAGGCCAAAAGGCATGCCCGCCTCATCGCGGCCGCAGGGCAGCGACAGCGCGGGGTTGGTCGCCAAGGTCACCACATAGGTCAGGCTCAGCCATTCGTAGTAGTTGCGCTGGGTCTTGCCCTCCACTTCCTGTGCATAGAGCTGCGTCCAGGGGAAGGGCGACAGGGGAGTCACAGGGGCCAGCACCAGGTCGTATTGCTCGAATGTGCGCTGGAACATGCGCTGGATGCGGGTCTGCGCCAGATGCGCCCAGGCCCGGTCGCCCAGGCTGATGCTGGCGGCCATCTCGACATTGGCCCGCACATTCGGGCCCAGGGTCTCGGGGGCGGTGCGGTAGATATCGGCAAAGGCGGCGACAAAGCTCTCGGCGCGGATGATGTCAAAGCAGCGGTGCGCTTCTTCCAGGTTCCAGGGCAAGGCCTCCATGCAGGCCACCTCGCCGGTCAAGGCCTGCACCCGCTGGCGAAAGGCACGGCGCACCACCGGGTCGACCGCGCAGGTGCCAAAGTCCTCGGTATAGGCCACGCGCAGGCCGCGCAGGTCCATCTCCGGCACGGGCCACACAGGGGCATGGCCCACGCCCATGCTCAGCGGGTCCATCGGGTGCGGGCCCATGCTGGCCTGCATCATCAGCGCGGTATCGGCCACATCGCGGCCCATGGGGCCCAGCACCGAGATGGCCGACCAGCCCAGCGGCCGGTCGTCATTGGCAATCAAGCCCGGCGAGGGGCGCAGGCCGACCACGCCGCACAGCGCCGCCGGAATGCGCAGCGAGCCGCCAGTGTCCGAGCCGGTGCACAGCGGAAACATGTCGGTGGCCAGCGCCGCGGCTGAGCCGCCCGAGGAGCCCCCGGCATTCAGATCCGGGTTGAAGGGGTTGCCGGTGGCGCCCCAGACCGGGTTGCGGCTATTGGCACCTGCGCCCATGTCCGGCGTATTGGTCTTGGCCGTCACGATCGCGCCCTGGGCGCGCAGCCGGGCCACGAAGGCATTGTCTTTGACAGGCACATGGCCGCGCAGCCGCACATTGCCGCTGGTGGTCAGCAGGCCTTCGGTGGCCTGCAAGTCCTTCACGCCCAAGGGCAGCCCATGCAAGAGCGGCAGCTGGCTGCACCGCCCCACCTGCGCTTCGGCCAGTTGGGCGGCTGTGCGGGCCCGCTCAAAATCGGTGGCGCAGATTGCATTGACCGCCGGGTTGATGGCCTGCATGCGGGCGATGCAGTCATCGAGCAGTTCGACCGGCGAGATCTGCCGGCTCTGGATCAGGCTGCGCAGCTCGACTGCGCTGTGTTCTACCAAACTCATTGCGTGGCCAATCCCAGTTTGTCGATCAAAGGCTTCCAGACGGCGATGTCGCGCTCGGCAAAGCCCAGCACATCGGCAGGCTGGCTGCGCATCAGGGTCATGCCCATCTTGTCCATGCTGTTGGCATAGACCGGGTCGCTGTAGCACTGGTTGGTGGCATCGTTCAAGGCCTTGATCACCTCAGGCGGCGTGCCCTTTTTGGCCACCACCGCAATCCACGATGGCCGCGCCAGCACCGCCGGCCCACCGGCCTCGGCAATGGTCGGCACATCGGGCAACACCGCCGAGCGCTGGCCGGCAAAAATCGCCAGCGGCACCAGCTTGCCGGCCTTGACCTGGGGCGCTGCGGTGTTGAGCACCAGGGTCATCGCCTGGATCTGCTGGCCCATCAGGGCCGTCAGGCCCGCGCTCTCGCCGACAAAGGGCACATGGGTGGCGGGCCAGTGCATGGCATCGGTCAGTGCCGTGGTCAGCAAATGCGCAGGGCTGCCCTTGCCGGGCGAGCCAAAGTTCAGCCCACCGGCCTGGGACTTGGCGACCTTCTCCAGGTCCGCGAGTTTGCTCACGCCCGCACCCGCAGGCACCACCAGCACCAGCGGGGACGAGCCAATCATCGCGACACCGGCAAAGTCCTTGAGCGGGTCATAGGGCATCTGCTGGTGCACATAGGGCGTGATCGTCATCTGCGACATGCCGATGGTCATCGCAAACGCGCCATCGGCCGGCTGGCCCTTGAGGTAGTTGATGGCCAGGATGCCATTGGCACCGGGCTTGTTCTGCACGACCACCGGGCGCCCCATCAGCCGCCCGGTGCATTCGCCCCAGGCGCGCGTCATCGCGTCCGAGCCACTGCCCGGCGGCTGCTGCGCGATCACCTGCAACGGGGTCTGGGCGGCGGCGCCAAGGGCCCAGGCCGTCAGGCCACAGGCAAGAAGGGATGCTCTGATCAAGGGGTCACCTCGCTGGAAAAAGATTGAAGAAGCAGGGACAGCTGCTGCAGCTGCCGGTCCATCGCAGCCGGGCTGGAGAACGGCGCGAGCACGCCCAGGCCTCGTAGGCAGGACAGCACCAGCTGAAAGCGCGCTTCAGCGGCGGGCGCGCCGGCCCATTCGGGAAAGCTGCGCAGCATGCGCAGCAGCAGCTTGTCATTGATGGGGGCACGTGCGGCCTGGATATGCGCCACCATGGCGGCATCGGCACGCACCGCCAAGTAGGCCTCCCAGGCGACCGCAAAGCGGGGCTGGCCATACAGCCGCAGCCAGGCCTGTTGCACAAAGTGGTCGGCACGCCGCTGCAAGGGCCAGTGCGGCGCGGGCCAGAAACTGTCGTCGGTATCGATCTGCTGCACCAGCCGCTCAATGATCTGCAGCATCAGCGCGGCCTTGGACGGGAAATGGTGCTGCACCGCCCCCGTCGTCATCCCCGCGATGCGGGCCACCTCATGCATCGAGAGGCTCGCCAGCCCCTTGGTTTGCATTACATCGAGCGCAGCATCCATCAGACGCTCACGCGTCTGCTCACTCTTGATCTGATGCAGATTGGGCACAACAGGGGGTCTCCTAAAATACATTATGCGTGTAATGTAATTTGGCTGACATCCGGGTTTGGCCTAGGAAAAGGGCGCCCAGCCTCGGGGGCGATCCGCGCTGCAATTACCAGACCAGGCCCCTCTTGCGTTTTCTCGGAGAGTGCAGTGGTGGCCGCTTGCCCCGCAGCGTGCCGGCCTCAGAAAAGATCCGTGAGCACCGCCAGCTCGGCCAGAAACGCCTGCATCTGCGGGCTGGCCTCTTCGCCCGGCGCCAACAAGCCATGCTTGTGCGCCAGCTGCCGAAACACCGAGGCCGCCGCCAGCTGCGGCAGCGCAGCGGCACCGTCTCCCCCCTCCCAGGCATCACTCAGGTTGTCATGGGCTACTTCAATCATGCGAACTCCTCTCTTCTTATGGGCAGCCAGTGCGGCCTGCCTTGGCGGCAGCTGTACCGGCCCTTAAAACTGTATAAATATACAGTATTTAAAAAGAAGTGCTGCCTCAGATTCCCATCGATGAAACGGCCACACAGACGCGCAGGCGGCAGTGGCCCAGCGCAGCCATCCACCGCTGATCGGCAGCCCACCCTGAAATTTCAACCACTGGGGGAATAATCCCGGCAGGCCATCCGTCTACAGAGGTGTTCCTCCACCCAACCCTGAAAGATGGCCGCCATGAAAACCCCTTATGCATCCCTGATCGCTCTGTCACTGGCCGCGCTGCTGGCCCCGTTGGCCCAGGCTGAGCCGGCGGCCAAGATGGCCCATGGCATGCTGGTCAATGCCAGCGGCATGACGCTCTACACCTTTGACAAGGATGTGGCCGGCAGCAACAAGAGCATGTGCAACGGCCCCTGCATCGCGCTGTGGCCAGCCCACGCTGCGGCAGCCGATGCCAAGCCCGAAGGCGACTACAGCATCATCACCCGCGACGACGGCAGCAAGCAGTGGGCCTACCAGGGCAAGCCGCTCTATACCTATACTGCGGACAAGAAGGCCGGCGACGCCACGGGCGACAACTTCAAGGACGTCTGGCACGTCGTCAAGTAAGCGCTGGCTGCTGCTGATTCCCCTCCTCACCCCCGGACCCCACTGCCCCATGCGCGCACAGGACGAAGCGGAGATTGTGGCCTGCATCCCCAGCCTGCGGCGTTATGCGCGCGGGCTGGTCTCGGACCCCGACCGCGCCGATGACCTGGTGCAGGACACGCTGGAGCGCGCCTGGTCGCGCTTGTCGATGTGGCAAAAGCGCAATGAGCTGCGTGCCTGGATGTTCGGCATCATGCACAACCATTTCATCGACCGCCTGCGCGCCCAGCGCAGCCGGCCCGAAGACAGCGCAGGCGACGAGTTGCCCGAGCTGCCCCAACGGGCTCAGCAGACCGATGCGCTGGAAGTGCGTGACCTCGACCGCCTGCTGCAGCGCCTGCCGCCCGAGCAGCGCGAGGTGCTGCTGCTGGTTAGCGTCGAGGAGCTGAGCTACCAAGAGGTGGCGCAGATCACCGGCGTGCCGCTGGGCACGGTGATGTCGCGGCTGTCGCGGGCACGCGCCCGGCTGCGCGACGAGATGGCGAGCCCAGGCCAGAGCAAGGAGCAGGACAAAGTCAGCCATGCAGCGCAAAGAATTCAACGGGTGAAGTGACCATGGACCAGCCCAACCTCAAAGCCCTGGACGCCAGTCCCATGCCGCCGGTGACCGAAGCCGATCTGCATGCCTATGTGGACCGGCAACTGCCCAGCGCACGCCACCTCCAGGTCGAGCAATACCTGAACGAGCACCCGGAAGAACGCGCCCGTGTGCAGGATTGGCAGCAGCAGAATGCGCGGCTGCGCGAGATGCTGGCCCCCGTGATGGACGAGCCCTTGCCGATGGGCCTGCCGCTGCGCCCCACGCACAGCAGCCTGCCCTGGCGCAGCCTGGCTGCGAGCTTGCTGGTGGCGGTCGTCAGCGCGGGGGCGGCCTGGTCAATCCGCGGCGCAGTCGATGCCAAGGCCATCCAACTCGCGATGGCGGGCCAGCCCGCAGCCACCCGCCCACCAACCGCCCAGCCCCAGCTGCTGCCCGCCAGCGGCGCAGCCTTGAGCGGCTTTGCCCAGCGCGCTGCGATAGCGCATGTGGTCTTCAGCCCCGATGTGCGGCGCCCGGTAGAGATTGGCGCCGAGCAGGAGCAGGCGCTGGTCACCTGGCTGACCAAGCGCATGGGCACCCAGGTGCGCCCACCTCCGCTCAATGCGCTGGGCTACCGTTTGATGGGCGGCCGCCTGCTGCCCGGTGACAGCGGGCCGGTGGCGCAGTTCATGTACGAGACCGAGGCGGGCCTGCGCCTGACCCTGTATGTGACCCGCGAGGTGAGCAGCCAGAGCGATGCACAGTTCAAGTTTGGCCAGGACGGCCCTGTCAACGTCTTCTACTGGGTGGAAAACCACCTCGGTTATGCCATCTCGGCCGGGGCCGACCGGGCCGAGCTGATGCGCGTCTCGCAGGCCGTCTACCAGCACCTGCAGCAGGACTGAATGGCCACACTATCGCTGCCAACTGCCACGCCATCCCACATAGCCTCCGGCCTTTGCATCGCCAGGGCGAGAACCATGCGCACGCCCCAGGCCTTTGGGCACGAGCTGCAGTCGCCCACTGGGCAGCCCATTTTTGCCAATAAGGCGAGCAGACATCTGCCGCCCGCTCAGTGACACAGCCTGCAGATGCTGCGCTCAGAGCCCGCCGTCAGTGATGCTGCCAACGGGCGATCAGGCCTGGGCGTTCCGCTGTAATAAAGCCGCTGCCCTTGCGGGCGGCGCATGCAATACGTCTGTGGGACTGGGAGTGAGCAGCATGCGCGCGGCATGAAACCGAATCAATCCCCTAGCGGCTTGGGATGCTGCATCGCTGCCAGCCGGCGGTATTTCTCAAAAGTCTTGCTGATATCGGTGGAGACCGAAGGCACATAGCGCTTCGCTTTCTCGCCGCGATGGGCCACCAGCGGACGAGTCGGCATGGTCAGCATCGGAAATGATGGCTGGTTTTGCATACCCAACTCCTTTCACAAAAGACTTCTTAATCGATTCAGTCAATGACTTAAGAATGTAAGCCTTGCTTGCGCAAAGTCAAGCTACGGACCGGTCCGGGCTCCGTCATGGTTGTAATTAATTGCAAACCAGATGCGAAAAAGCGGCGGCGCGGCAATGCCGATCTGCCGATGCTCCAGGTTAGAGATTGCTGACAATCCATTTCAAAAATTTCATACAGAATCCCTGTTCTCAAGATAGCCACCAGGGTCTGTGTCCCCAGGTTGGCCTTCCACGATGGGAGGTTTTCCATGCCAGCGCTTATCCAGGTTCGATCACCCCAGTCTTCATCGCCCAGCCAGCTCAAACTGGGCAAAGGCCAGACCCTGATTGGCCGTGGTCAGGGCTGCGGTTTGCGCCTGGATGACCAAGGGGTCAGCCGAGACCATGGCGCCTTCAGCTACTACATAGGCGTGTTGGTGGTGGAGGACCACGACAGCACCAACGGCATCTTCGTCAACGGCACCAAGGTCAAGCGCCAGGTGCTCTACACGGGCGACCGGGTGACGGTGGGGCCCATCGAGATCTACATCCAGAAGGGCTCGGCGGCGTCGACCTCGGAAGGCGCATGATCGCTGCTGGCCGCGCCCCAGCGCCGGCGCTGGCACAGGTTCGCACACGGGCACAGCGCGAGTGCGCACTGCGCCAGCTGCGCCGCAAGCAATCGGGCAGGTGCGCAAGCCGTTTTATTTTTGCGACAGATCGAGAATCAGGTCGATGAAGCCTGCAGAACCGGGCAAGCCTGATGATAATTATTACGATTAGCCACAATTGTGGCTTGTTTTAACGATTAACCAGGCCAGGCTTCCGTCCAGCTCGAAGACAGGCGTCTGCGTTAGAAATGGGTTTGTCCATGAGATCTATTTTTGTTCGGGCGCAAGGCCAGTACCGGTTATGCATCGGCGCGGTGCTGCTGTCAGCGGCTGCCGGCCCCAGCCTGGCCCAATCCTATGTGTACGCGCCCAGCACGCTGTCGGGTATCGATGGCTGGGTCGCAGGCTGGATGAGCAATCGCCCGCCAGGCACGCTGACCCAGGACTGGTATCCAGGCTCTGTAGGGGGCAGCACGGGCACCGATCCAGTGGAAGGCCCCACGCATGACAGCACGTTCCTGTCGAGCACGGGCCCGCAGCGCTTTGGCGCAGGCTTGAGCGCCAGTCCCGACCCCACTTTTCCAGATTTTCAGATCATCTCCGGCCTCAGGACCAGCACGGCCGCTGCGGCAATGGCCGAACAGCAGTACATCGAGTTCCCATTCACCACCGGCACGATGCAGTATGCGGACGCCACCGCATCGGCGGCGTTGTTTTATGTCAATGCGGTCGTCACGGCCAAGCGCTGGAACCTCAACAACAACGCGCACCCGCGCGCCTTTGGCTATGCCGCTTTCGTGGTGGACGCTGGCGGCCATCCGGTCAGCGAGCTGTTGCCGCAGATAGCCGATGTCAGCATGGTGCCCGGCGATGGGTTTGAGTTTGTCCGCCCCCCGGATGGCCCTGGTCCCGGCATCACGCTGCAACCCGGCACCCCCTACGCCTTGCGCTTTTACCTCTACCGCACGGCAGCCAATACCGATGGGCGCGCATCCTGGGACGACACCTTGTTCACGATGAGCCGCCAGACCTTGGCAGAAATCATCGTCAGCGCCAGCGCCGTCACGGCCACACCCGCTGGCGCCCAGAACGACTACAGCTACAGCTTCAACGTCTACAACAACGGCCCCGACGCGACCCGCGCCGTCGTCTCTGACCCCTTGCCGACGGCAGCCAATGGCGCCAGCGCAAGCTGGTCCTGCATCGTGCAGCCTTCCGGCCTGCCATGCGCCACCCCTTCCGGCATGGGTCCTATCGGCGCCGTGGTTCAAGCCTTGAACGCTGGCGACACCGCCGTCTATACCGTGACCTGGACCGGTCCGGGCATCACGGCAGCCAGCACACATACCGTGACCGCACAGCCCCAAGCAGGCAGCCCCGCCGATCCGATTAGCACCAACAACTCGGCAGATCTCGCGCTGGTCCCCCCCACCATCACAGCGCAGGACGATGGGGTGACCTTGACCAGCAACACCGCCAGCGCTGCAACGCCGGTGGCCACCAACGACAGCAGCACCGGTGGGGTGGTGGACCCGGCCTCCGTCACTCTCGCCACGCCACCCACGGCAGGCACCGTCAGCTGCGAGGCAGGCGTTTGCACCTATGTGCCGCCTGCGGGTGGACTGACCAGCCCGGTGAGCTACCAGTACAACATCTGCCTGGCAGCGCCCAACCAGGCGGTCTGCGCGACGGCCACCGTGCGCGTGTCGGCGCCACAGCCCCATGCCGTGGCGACCAGCCCAACACCGGTACCGACAACCGGGGCGTATGGCCTGTCACTGCTGGCCTTGCTGCTGGGCTGGCTTGGCATACGCCAGCGCCGCCAGTCCAACAGCGCGTGACGGCAGCCGTGGCCGAGCGCTCAGCGCGAGGCCCCTGAGAGCGCCAGCACGACGCCAAAGCCCAGCAACAAGCCACCAAACGCGCGGTCAATCCAGTGGCGCGCCGCCAATAGGCGGCTGCGCACAGCACCCGCCGAGAAGCACAGCCCCACCAGGCTGAACCAGGCGATGTGCGCCAGCGAGATAAAGGCGCCATAGCCCAGTTGCACGGCCAACGGCGTCTGGGGTTGCACCACCTGTAAGAACAGGCTGACCATGAAGACAGTGGTCTTGGGATTGAGCGCATTGGTGAGAAAGCCTGTGCGCAGCGCCGCCCTATCGGACAGCGGCGCGAGGGGCACCTCGGCGCAGGCCTGCGCAGGCTGGCTGCGCAGCATCTTCAGCCCCAGGTAGACCAGATAGGCGGCGCCCAGCAGCTTGATCGCGTTAAAGAGCCATAGCGACTGCTGGATCAGCAGGCCCAGGCCCAGCAAGGTATAGGCCACATGGACCAGCACGCCCAAGCCAATGCCCACAGCGGTCAGCACGCCTGCGCGCCGCGACAGCAGCAGGCTGTTGCGCGTCACCATCGCAAAATCTGGCCCCGGGCTGATGACAGCGAGCAAGGTGATGGTGATAACAGCTAACAATTCGGTCATCGCGTATCCTGTGCAACAGTAAAAACTGCTCGCATGGTGCCTGCAAATATGCGCCATGAAAAACGATGATTTCTGACAGCCATGGTGAGCCTGGTTCACCACTCACCGACAGCCGCCTGCCCTCCCTGCTGGCGCTGCGCTGCTTTGAGGCTGCAGCCCGGTTGGAAAACTTCAGCCGCGCTGCAGACGAGCTGCACCTGACCCATGGCGCCGTCAGCCGCGCCGTGCGGCTGCTGGAAGACGACCTGGGCCTGGCGCTGTTCGAGCGGCGCAGCCGGCGCGTCTTTCTGACTGCCGAGGGCCGCGCATTGGCCCAGGCCGTTGGCCAGGGGCTGGATCTGATGCGCCAGGGCGTTGCCGATTTGCGCGCCCGCGCGCGCCAGCAGCGGCGCTGGGTGCTGTCCTGCGAGCCGACCTTGCTGATGCGCTGGCTGATCCCGCGCTGGCCAGACTTCCAGGCGCGCCACCCCGGGCTGGAGCTGCACCTGGTCGCAGGTGGCGGCCCCTTCTCCTTTGCCAGCGGTATCGACTTGGCGATTCGCCGGGATGACTTCGCCTGGCCCTCCGGCTGCCATGCCGAGCCCCTGTTTGCAGAGCGCATCGGCCCGGTCTGCCGCCCGGACAGGCAAGCCGCCTGGTTCCGGACCGGCCAACGCGGCACGGCACTCCAGCCCAAGGCCGTGCCCTTGCACAGCCGCACGCGCCCCGGCGCCTGGCAGGACTGGTGCGCGGCCACAGGCCGGCCCTTGCCCGCCGCGAGCGGGCACAGCTTTGAGCATTTCTACTTCAGCCTGCAAGCGGCCGTTGCCGGGCTTGGCGTCGCCATCGGCCCCTGGCATCTGGTGCAGGACGACCTTGCCCATGGTCTGCTCGCCGCGCCGCTGGGCTTTGTCGAGGACGGCTCGCACTACTGCCTGCTCTCACCCCAAGCCTTGCTGCCGGGCAGTGTGCAGCTGCTGCTGCTGGCGTGGCTGCGGTCCATGGCCTAGCGCCTGGAATCCATGGCCATGCAGCACCCATGGCCCGCGCGCGAAAGGGATACGGCCGGCACCATTTTCCTTACATACAAAAAATCAATGACCAATCGCAGGTTTAGCAAAAACTTCCTCCATTTTGCAAATTCACCCGATTGAATAAGACAATAAAAATCCCCACTGTGATACACGCCGATTCACGTCACTTTTTTGGAGATGCAGCATGCGCGAAGCCCACACCGTCAAAGACAAAGTCGTTCTGATTGCAGGGGGAGGCAAAAACCTCGGTGGCCTGATTGCCCGTGACCTGGCCAGCCAGGGCGCCAAAGCGGTTGCGGTCCACTACAACAGCGCCGCCAGCCGTGATGAAGCACTGGCCACCGTGGCCGCCGTGGAGAAACTGGGCGCCAAGGCCATCGCACTGCAGGGCAACCTGAGCAGCGCTGCTGCCGTACAAAAGCTGTTTGCCGACACCGTGGCCGCACTGGGCCGCCCCGACATCGCGATCAACACCGTCGGCAAGGTGCTCAAGAAGCCGATGGTCGATATCTCCGAGGCCGAGTTCGACGAGATGTCCAACGCCAACAGCAAGGCAGCGTTTTTCTTTCTGAAGGAAGCGGGCCTGCACCTCAATGACAACGGCAAGATCGTCACGCTGGTGACCTCGCTGCTGGGTGCCTTCACCCCGTTCTACTCGTCCTATGCCGGCACCAAGGCGCCTGTCGAGCACTACACCCGTGCAGCGGCCAAGGAGTTTGGCGCACGCGGCATCTCGGTCACCGCCGTCGGCCCCGGCCCGATGGACACCGCCTTCTTCTACCCGGCAGAAGGGGCCGATGCGGTGGCCTACCACAAGACGGCCGCTGCGCTGTCGGGCTTCAGCAAGACGGGCCTGACCGATATCGAAGATGTTGTGCCCTTCATCCGCCATCTGGTCACCGACGGCTGGTGGATCACCGGCCAGACGATCCTGATCAACGGCGGCTACACCACCAAGTAAATGGCGCGAGCGGTGGGCGTGCCGATCGCTGCAGGCCAGGCTCCTGCGCGTTCGGATGCGCTGCACCTCCGCCCGCCAGTGACGTCACCCGGCGGACGGTGAAACGCAGCATGCTTGTGCGGGGCCGTGGCTACGGCTATGGCCCTGCAAAAACGCTGCGCGGCCCACGCCGCCACTGCCCCTGGCATGGGGCCCGGGTGGTGCTGTGCCACCTTTGCCCAGCAGGCGCAGCGTCTTGGATTCTGAACCTTTGAGAGTATCGATATGCATGTACTGATGGTGATGGGCGGGGGACTGCTGCTGCTCGGCGTGTTTGTGCTGTTTGGCTGGCTGTGGTCGGCCAGCATGGCAGGCATGGTGGTCGCAGCCAAGCTGTTCATGCCGGTGTGGCTGCTCATTGCCTGCACCAATATGTGGGTCGGCGTCACCCAGGCGGGCTACAGCGTGCGCGACGAAGCGCTGATCCTGCTCATCGTGCTGATGGTGCCGGTGCTGCTGGCCGCCTTTGTCACCCGCATCCTCTCGCAGGCCTGAGGCCATGCTTGCAACTGCAGAACTGCCATGCCGATAACGCCCGCCTTCTCCCATCCCTTGCTGCGCCAGCGTGACGGTCACCACGCCCGCGTGACCTATGAAGAGCTCTTCTTTGACCTGGTCTATGTGTTTGCCGTCACCCAGCTGAGCCATGAGCTGCTGCACCATCTGAGCTTCATGGGTGTGGCACAGACCTTGGTGCTCTGGTTTGCCGTCTGGCTGGGCTGGCAGTACACCTGCTGGGTCACCAACTGGTTCGACCCGCAGACACCCCGTATCCGCGGCATGCTGTTCTCCACCATGCTGCTGGGCTTGCTGATGGCCTCCAGCATTCCCGAAGCCTTTGCCGAGCGCGGGCTGGTCTTTGCGCTGGCCTATGTGGCCATGCAGGTGGGGCGCACCGCCTTCATCTGGTCGCAGCTGCCTGCCTGGCACCCACTGGCACTCAACTACCGCCGCATGCTCGGCTGGGTCTGTATTTCTGCCGTGTTCTGGATTGCGGGAGAGCTGGCTGACCCGCAGCTGCGCCTGCTTTTGTGGTTGGTGGCCGTGCTGTGCGAATATGTGTCACCGATGTTCGGCTTTGCACTGCCGGGCCTGGGCCGCAGCCAGACGCAGGACTGGACCATCGAGGGCGGCCACATGGCCGAACGCTGCCAGCTGTTCGTGATCGTGGCACTGGGCGAGACGCTGCTGGCCAGCGGCGCCACGCTGGCCGATACCAAGACCTGGGAGTGGGATGTGCTGATGGCGCTGGGCGCCACCTTTATTGGCACCTTGGCGATGTGGTGGCTGTACTTTGGCACCTCCAGCAAGGACGCCACCGAGGCCATCACCCGCGCCGAGGATCCGGGCCGCATTGGCGCCTACTTCCACTATGTGCACGCCATCTTGATCGCCGGGGTGATTGCCTCTGCGGTGGGCAACGACCTGGTGCTGGCCCACCCCCATGCGCTGGCAGCAGCGCCGCAGATCGCCATCTTGCTTGCCGGGCCGGCCATCTACCTGCTGGGCAGCGCCATCTACAAGAAGACCGTCTATGGCGCGCTGCCCGCATCGCACTGGCTGGGCGCCTTGATGCTGCTGGTGCTGGTGCCTCTGGGCCAGGTCTGCAATCTGTTGGTGCTGGGCTGGCTGACGACGTTGCTCATCCTGGCTGTGGCGCTGTGGGACG